>CAZWXA010000001.1:0-17421 GCA_964637755.1 uncultured bacterium
CGTGCTCGCGCAGCGTCTCGTCCGCCGGACCTGCGCCGCCTGTCGCGTCCCGCACGAGGCCGAGCCCGGCGACCTCCTGGCGCTCGGGCTCGCGGAGGAGGCATGGCACCAACCGCTCTTCCGCGGCAAGGGGTGCGAGGAGTGCCGCGGCACCGGCTACCGCGGGAGGACGGGAATCTACGAGCTGTTCGGCATCACCGAAGAGGCGAGGAGTCTGATCCTCCGCAAGGCACCCACCGGCGACATCCGGCGCTACGCGACCGAGCACGGGATGGTGAATCTCCGCGGCGACGGATGGCGGAAGGCCCGCGCCGGCATCACGACGATCGACGAGGTCCTGCGCGTGACGCAAGAGGACTCGTAAGGCGCCGATGCCGGTCTTCACCTACCGGGCCTCGGACCGGGGCGGGAAGACAGTCGACGGTGTCATGGAGGCCCCCGACCCGCGCGCGGTGGTCGAACGGCTCCACCGCGACGCGTACTTCCCCATCCGGGTCGAGCAGCAGACCGAGCGCGCGCCCTGGTGGCGCGGCTCCGGCGGCCGTTTCCGGCAGCGCGACCTCCTCGCCTTCACCCAGCAGCTCGCGACCCTCTTCGAGGCGGGGCTGCCGCTCGACCGCGCGCTGGCCATCCTCGAGGAGCTCGCGCCGGACGCGCGGGTCAGGACGGTCGTCAGCGACCTGCTGCGCGGCGTCCGGGGCGGCTCGTCGTTCAGCGACGCCCTCGCCAAGCACCACCCCCGGCCGTTCTCGCGCCTGTACATCAACATGGTCCGCGCCGGGGAGAAGGGCGGCGTGCTGGAGGTGACGCTCCGCCGTCTCGCCGAGTTCCTCGAGGCGCGGGCGGCGTTCACCGAAGCCGTGGTCTCGGCAATGCTCTACCCCGCGATCATCACCGCGGCGAGCGCGGCGGCCGTCGTCTTCCTGCTGGCCTTCGTGGTGCCGCGGTTCGCCGTGATCTTCGCCGACCTCGGCCAGACCATCCCGCTGCCCACGCAGATCCTGCTGGCCGTGAGCGGCGCCCTCCGGGACTACTGGTGGGTCGCGCTCCTGCTGGCGGTGGCGGGGATCGTCGGCTGGCGGGCCTGGACAGGCACCCCGGAGGGCCGCCTCGCCTGGGATCGGACGCTCTTGCATGTGCCCCTGGTGGGCCGCATCAGTCTCGCGCTCGAGGTCTCCCGCTTCTCTCGCACGCTCGGCACGCTGCTCAGGAGCGGGGTGCCGGTGCTCGGTGCCTTGGCCGTCGTGGGCGAGATGATGAGCAATCACGTCGTGGCGCGCGCCGTCTCGCGGCTCGCCGAGAGCGTCAAGCGCGGGACCGGCCTCGCGGCGCCGATGGGCGAGAGCGGGGTCTTCCCGCCGCTGACCGTGCACATGGTGCGCGTGGGCGAGGAGACGGGCCGCCTCGAGGAGATGCTGCTGAAGGTGGCCGAGCAACTCGAGGCCGACCTGCGGACCGAGCTCAGACGGATCGTCGGCCTTCTCGAGCCCGCGGTGATCCTCGCAATGGGGCTCGTCGTGGCCTTCATCGTGGTCGCCATGCTGCTGGCGATCTTCTCCATCAACGACGTGCCCCTGTGAGGCGTCGGGCCGGCGGGCTCCGGCGCCGGTTCGCCGGCGATGAACGCGGCTTCACGCTGATCGAGCTCCTCGTGGTCGTCATCATCCTCGGACTGCTGGTGGGGCTCGTCGGGCCCCGGCTCCTCGGGCGCGTCGGCCAGTCGAAGAGCGCGACCGCCAGGGCGCAGATCGAGCTGGTCTCGGCCTCCCTCGACCTGTACAAGCTCGACGTCGGCTCCTACCCGACGACCGCCCAGAGCCTGGAGGCGCTCGTCAAGAACTCGAACGAAGCCAACTGGGCAGGACCGTACCTGAAGAAGAACACGGTCCCGAAAGACCCGTGGGGCAACCCGTACAAGTACGGCTGCTGTCCGGGCCAGCACGGCGACTTCGACCTCTGGACCGAGGGCGCGGACAACGCGCCCGGCGGGGAGGGGGAGAACGCCGACATCAGCTCATGGGAGTCGAAGTAATCCGCGAGCGCGGGTTCACACTGCTCGAGCTGGTCGTGACCCTCTTCCTGATCGCGCTCGCGAGCGCCCTCGTCCTCCCGGCGATCGCGCGCAGCACGGAGGGACTCCGGATTCGCGCGGAGGTCGCCGGGTTCTCGGCCTTCCTGCGGCGCGCGCGCGAGCAGGCGATCACGAGCCGCGAGGAGCGCGCCGTCACGCTGGACCCGGCCGCTCGCATGGTGATCGACGAGGCCGGCAGCCGGCAGGTCCGTGCGCGCCGCCCGCTGCCGGAGCGGATGACCGTCGAGGCCGACCCTCCATCGGCGCTGACCGTCCGCTTCACCCGGCAGGGCTCGTCGAGCGGTGGCGCCTTCCTCCTCGCGAACCAGACGGGAATCGCCTACCGCGTCAGCGTCGACCCGCTGACCGGCCGCGTCACCAACCGCCGCGAACCCTCCCGGTGAGCGAGAGACCCGTCGCCGCCAGCGGGCGTCCGCCGCGGGGGGAGTGCGGGGGCCATCTCGGGGCAACCGGCTTCACCCTGCTCGAGGTGCTGGTCGCCCTGACGATCCTGAGCCTGGCGGTCGTCACCGCCATCCAGCTCTTCGCCGGAGGTCTGCGCCTGCTCAAGGCGTCGGGGGAACACCAGCGGGCGACACTCCTGGCCGACCGGAAGACGCGCGAGGTCGGAGTGTTTGCGGAGGGACGGGAGACCGGCACGGAGGGCGAATTCACCTGGGAGCGAACGATCCGGCCCACACCGATCCCGGCAGAACTGGCCGTCACGGGTCCCAACCCGTACGACGTGTATGCCGTCACCGTGCGGGTCAGATGGGGCGTGAACCGGAACGTCGAGGTTGCGACGCTTCGCACCGCCCATCCCGTCGAGCCAGGCGACGCGAACCGGAGGCGCGGGAGGCCCCCCCTGTGAGGCGAGCGGGTTTCACCCTCCTGGAGGTCGTCATCGCCCTGGCCATCGTCGGCGCCCTCCTCGCCGTCGCCTTCGGCGGGCTCCGCGTGGGGCTCGCGGCGTGGCAGAAGGGCGAGGACCGGGCCGAGGCTCACCAGCACGCGCGCGCGCTGCTGACCCTTCTCGCTCGCTCCATCGGGTCGGCCTATCCCTACCGGATCGCTCCGGAGGACGCGCCCGAGCCCCTCGTCCAGTTCGACGGCTACGCGGACCGCCTGTCCTTCGTCGCGCTGGCCGCTCCCTTTCCCCTGGCGGCGTCCGTCGCCTTCACGGCCGTGAGCTTCGCAGGCGGCGACGCGGGAGGCCTGATCGTCCGTGAACGCGCGCTGCCCAATCGGCAGATCTTCGCCGAGGCGGGCGTCGTGTTCCGCGACCCCGAGGTGACGACGCTGGGCTTTCGCTACCTGCGTCCCGAGGGCGACTGGGAGGACCGCTGGGACGGCGCGGTCGAGGCCGAGCTCCCGGCCGCCGTGCAGGTCAGCCTGGGAACGACGCGCCGCGACCGCGCCGCCGCGTTCCCGCCGATGACCATCTCGCTCCGGACGCTCAAGCCCCCGTCGTGAGTGGCGCGCCGCCCCCGGCACTCCCGGACCGCGGTGCGTCCCGCGATCGCGGTGCGCTCACGCGGGATGCGCCGAGACTGCCCCGATCCCCGCCAGCGACGACTGCCGGCCGGCCCAGGGAGCGGGGATTCGCGCTCATCGTGGTTCTCCTCGTGATGGCGCTCCTCGGCGTGATCGGCGCCGAGTTCGCCTTCTCGATGCGTCTCGAGGCGTCGATGGTGCGCTCCTACAAGGAGAACGTCATCGCGAGTCATCTGGCGGAGGCCGGCGTCGAGCAGGCGATCCGCGAGATCCTGACCCGGGCGACCCTCGTCGGGTACCCGAACGGCGAGCCGCTCACCTTCTTCCGGACCGTGGCGGAGCCGCTGCCCCGACTGCCGCGCCAGGTGGTGCCGCTGGGAGCCGGCCAGTTCTCCTACCGCATCACCGACGAGGAATCGCTGATCGACCTGAACCGGGTGCGGCCGGAGCGGCTGGATCGCCTGCTGACCGTGCTCGGTGTCGAGAAGAGGGAACGGGACACGATCGTCGACTCGCTGCAGGACTGGCAGGACCCGAACGAGGAGCACCGGCTCAACGGCGCCGAGAGCGAAGATACGTACCTCAAGCTTCCCGTTCCCTATCGATCCAGGAACGGGCAGGTCGAGAACCTCGCCGAGCTCCTGCAGATCCACGGCGTCACGCCCGACATCTACTTCGGGCGCGACCACGGGCCGGCGCTCCGGGATCACGTGACCGTGCACGGGACCGCGCAGGTCAACATCAACACGGCCTCCGAGATCGTGCTCCGGGCGCTCGGGCTCTCCGACGCCGAGGTGTCGGAGATCGTCCAGAGCCGTCGAATCGCCCCGTACCCCGCCGTGCCGGCAAGGCTCGGCGGGCGCGGGCTCGGTGTGACGACCCGCACCTTCAGGATCGAAGCCGAAGGGCTCGTCGGCGGCGTTCCGCGGGCGTGGGCGACCGCCACTGTCCGCAAGGGAACGGGTGGAGGGGCGGACCCGGAGACCACGGTCCTCGCCTGGAACACGGACCCGGACGTGCGCGCCGGAAGCGGAGCTACTCGGTGATTCCCGGCCGCGGCACGACGCTCGGCGTGGTCCTTCTCGCCGATCGGGTGGCTGCCGCCGTCGCGCGGGCCGGGCGGGTGCTGAGCAGCTTCTCCATCGTCGACTCGGAGCACCCCGGCGAGGCCCTTCGCGCCGAGCTCGAGACGCGGGGATTCAGGCCACGGGCGGCCCGGCTCGGCCTGGAACGAAGCCTCGCCGTCGTGAAGGCGCTCGACCTGCCCGCCGCGGTCGCTGGCGATCTCGGGCAGATGGTCCGGTTCGATCTCGAGCGCCACGTACCGTTCCCGGCCGACGAGGCAGCCTTCGACTTCGTCCCCTTGCCCGGCGCCACCAACGGCCAGCGCGTGCTGATCGTCGCGGCCGAGCGCCGAACCGTCGAGCGGGCGCTCGGCGTGCTCGACGCCGTCAAGCTCCGGCCGCGGTCACTCACGGTGGCGGCCCACGATCTGGTCTCGCTCCTGGACCGCCGGCCCCGCGACGAACACGCCGTCTGGGTCCATGGGGTCGGTCACGTCACCGACCTGCTGCTTCTCTCGGGGAACACCCTCGCCGCGAGCCGGAGCGTCGTCACCGACGACGCGGCGGGCCTCGCGAACGAGATCCGGCGCAGCCTCGTCATGCTCAAGTGGACCGAGTGCGACGCCCTCTGGATCTCCGGAGACGTCCCACCGGGCATCCGCGATTCCCGGGCCCTCGCCGCCCTCCGCCTGACGACCGACCCACCGCCCCTCTCGGCCCGAGCCCGCCGAGCCCTGGCCGCGGTCGAGCAGTCGGCCGACGGCGCCGAACTGCTGGCCGCGGCGCTGGCGGCCGCGCCGAGACCGCCGCGCCTGGACCTCCTCCCGGCGGGTCTGCGGCCGCGGCGCCTGAGCGTCCAGCAGCGGGTGACGATCGGCATGGGCATCGTGACCGCCTTCCTCGGCCTCGGAGCCCTCCTCGCGGACAGCCTCCGCGAGCAGCGTCAGCTGGGGCGAGTCGAGACCGAGATCCGGCGGCTGGATCCCCAGGTCCGGGACGTCCAGCGGGTGATGGAAGAGCTCGAGCGGCAGCGACGGCTGCTCGCGACGGTCGGGACGTTCGGCGCCGGGTCCCTGCACCCGCTGATGCTCCTGCGCGAGCTGACGGAGACGCTCCCGCCGGACGTCTGGCTGACAACGCTCTCGCTCGATCGGAAGGCCGCCGAGATGACCGGGCAGGCCGCCGCCGCGAGCACGCTCATCCCGCTCCTCGAGAACTCGCCCCGCTTCCAGCAGGTCGAGTTCGCCTCCCCGGTCACGCGGGGCCGCGACAAGGAGCAGTTCCGTATCCGGGCGGCCTGGGAGATCCCGCCGGGCGTGATGGCGGCCGCCACGCCGGCGCCCGGCCCTGCCCCGCCTGTGCCGCCACGGCCCTCGCGCACCCGGGGACCGGCCGGTCCCTCACCGGCTGGCGCGGCGGACCAGGAGCCGAGGGAGCCGAATTGATGGCCGCGATCTCCCCGCGGGAACGGCGTCTGATCGGACTCACCGTGCTGGCGGCCCTCCTCGTGACCGGCTGGCTCTTCGTGATCGAGCCCATCCGCGGGTGGAATCGAGAGATGGCCGAGCTCCTGCCTGCGCGGGAGACGGTGCTCGCCAAGCGGCGAGGGCTGATCTCCCGGGCGCCGGCGGTGCGGCGAGAGCTGGCCGAGACGACGGAGCGTGCCGACCAGGTCAGGCAGCGGTTGCTGGCCCCCGCCGCGCCGCCCGTTGCCGCGGCCGAGCTGGCCAAGATCGTCAAGGACGCTGCCGTGCAGGCGGGGCTCGAGGTCAGGAGCGAGCGGAGCCTCTCCCCGGCGGCACGCGGGGATCTCCTGGAGATCCCGCTCGAGATCACCGTGTCGGGCGGTATGCGGGAGCTGGCGGCCTTCCTGCATCAGCTCGAGGACGCCCGAAAAATGTTGACCCTCCAGGAGCTGAAGATTAGAGTGCTCAATGTGAGCCAGCCCAGGGAGCTGCTCACGACCGTGACGGTCTCCGGATTCATCCTGCCAAAGAGCCCGACACCCAAGCCATCCTAGGCCATCCGGACATGAGAATGTCGAAGGGCGTCATAGGGGTGAACGCTCTGTTCGCGATCGCGTCGGCGCTCGCCGCGGTGCAGATCGGTCGGGCGCTGCTCGGGCCGGACCCTCCGGCGCCGTCGGAAGCGCGGCAGGCCCTTCTGCCTGGCGCGAAAGCTGCCGGGGCTCCAGCGCTCTTCCGGCCGTCCGAGCCCCACCAGCCACTCGGGAGCTACGCGGTGATCTCGACCCGGAACCTGTTCAGTCCGACGCGAAGCGAGAACGCGGTCGCGAGCAACGCCCCGCCTCAACCACCGCCCGGCCCGAAGCCGGCCCTCTACGGCGTCGTGCTGCGCGACGACCTCTCGATCGCGTACCTCGAGGACCCGGCGAGCAAGCGAGTGGCCGGCTACAGGGTCGGGGACGCCATCGCGGGCGGGACCGTCGAGGCCATCGCTCCCGACCACGTCGTCCTGCGCCGAGCCGAGGGCGCCGTCCAGATCCGGCTTCAGGACCCGCAGAAGCCGCGCGCGGCGGCAGCCGAGGCGAATCCTCCCGCGGCTCAGGGCGGGCCGACCACAGTGGGCCCCCCCGGAACCGCGGGGGCTCCCCCGCTGGGGCTGCCGTTTGTCGGCGGGCCTCGGCCGATACGTTCCAGGGAGATCCGGCGGCTCCCGGCGCCGCCCGCCATCCCCGTCCCGCCGCCAACCCCCGATGACTCCGACAACTAGCGGGCGCTCGGGTCTGCGGTTCGCCCTCCTGGCTGTTCCGCTCGCCCTGACGCTCTCCGCGTGCAGGACCCAGCGACCGCCCGGACGGCCCGAGCCGCCCCCGCCGCCGCCTCCCTCCGTGCAGGTCGTGCCGCCACCCGCTCGGGCGGCCGAACCGCTTCCGGTGCTGCCACCGGTCTCCCTGGGACCACGCCAGGAGCCGTCCGAGCCTGTCCCCACGTCGCGGCCGGAACCGCCGTTGCCGGCCATGCCGGTCCCCGCTCCGATCGCGCCGCCGGTGGCGCCGGCGCAGAAGGGCCGCTTCGTCGTGCTGAACTTCGACAACGCGGACGCCGAGACGGTCGTGCACGCCGCCAGCGAGATCCTCGGCTTCAACTACGTCATCGCGCCCGACGTGCGCGGCAAGGTCACGGTGCAGACCTCGGGGCGGATTCCGCAGGAGGACGTGTTCAACGTGCTCCTCGCGGTCCTGGAGGTACACGGGTTCACAGCCGTGAAATCGGGCAACCTCTACAAGATCGTCCGCATCCCCGACGCGGCCGGCCGGGCCGTTCCCACGTTCGTCGGCACCACCCTCGATCCGTCGCGGGACCCGGACGAGGTCATCACGCAGATCGTGCCGGTCCGCTTCGCGAGCGTGAACGATCTGCGCGCGCTTCTCCAGCCGCTCGTCTCGCAGCAACGGGGCACCCTCATCGCCCATCGCGAGACCGGCGTCCTGATCATGACCGACACCGCCTCCAACATCCGGCGGTTGCTCGACATCGTGCGCCTCGTGGACGTCGAGGTGGCGCTCGAGGAGATCCAGGTCGTCCCGCTGCAGTTCGCCGACGCCAGCGAGACGGCGCAGATCCTCACCCAGCTCTTCTCGTCGGGCCGGGTGCGCGCTGGCGCGGCCGCCGGCGTGCCGGCGGTTCCCTCGCCGGCGGGCGGCCCCGCGGTGCCGCGCGGGCCCATCGCGGAGTCGTCCGTGGAGCGGCCTCCGCTCATCCTGGCGGAGCGGCGGTCGAACTCGCTCCTCATTCACGCGCGGCGCCAGGACGTGGCGATGATCCGGAGCCTGGTCAACCGGCTCGACGTGAACATCTCCGGCGGGCGCCGGATCTTCATTTACTACGCCGAGAACGCCAAGGCCAAGGAGCTCGCCGCGACCATGAACGCGATCTACGGCCGGGACGGCGGAGCGCCCGGGCCTGCCGCTCCGCCGGCGCGGCCGCCCGGCCCCGGGTACACGCCTCCCGCCTCCCCCCCCGCCGGACCGTCGGGAACGGGAGTGGGATCCGCGGAGGCCGCCTTCGCGGAGGGGCAATTCCGCTTCATCGCGGACGAGACGACCAACGCCGTCATCCTGGCGACTTATCCGCGGCTCTGGACCGAGGTCGAGCAGACCCTGAGGCAGCTCGATCGCAGCCCGAGACAGGTGCTGATCGAGGTGCTCGTCGCCGAGGTCACGCTCAACGACGAGACGCGGCTCGGCATCGAGTGGGCCATCCGCTCGGGGCGCTTCGATGTCTCCAGCGCGCCGAGGGCGGTCGGCTCGACGGCGGCCGGCACGCTGCTGGGCCGGCCGGCGTTTCCCATCCCGCCGCCGACGGACGTGGTGACGACGCTGGCCGGGCTGAACTTCTACACGTTCGCCACGAACCAGTTCCTCGCCGCGCTCAACGCCCTCGCGTCCGAGAATCGGGCCAACATCCTGTCGAGCCCGTCGATCGTCACCTCGGAGAACAAGAAGGCGGTCATCAACGTCTCCGATTCGGTGCCGATCATCACGAGCCAGCAGGTCCCGCTGGGCGGCACCACCACCACGACCGGCGGGACCACCACGCCGACCGCCGGGACGGCCATCATCGGCACCCAGACGATCGAGTACCGCGACGCGGGAGTCATCCTCTCCGTGACGCCGCGCATCGGCGAGCGCGGCACCGTCGCCCTCGATGTCAAGCAGGAGGTCAACGACGTCGGCGAGGCGGAACCACCGACGAACTCGCCCCGGATCAAGAAGCGGGAAGCCGAAACGTCGGTCGTGCTCCTCAATAACCAGACGCTCGTGCTCGGCGGACTGATCCGAGACAAGCGGACCAAGGTGGAGCGCGGCATCCCCTGGGCCCACAGGATCCCCGTGCTCGGCTACCTCTTCGGCACCAAGACCGACACGATCGAGAAGACCGAGCTGTTGATCCTGATCACGCCGCGCGTCCTCGGCACCGCGGCGGACGCCGCGAGGATCACGGACGCGAAGCGGCGGGCGAGCCCGGAGACCGAGGAGACCCTCAAGAAGGCCCAGCCGATGCCGCCCACGAGCCCCGGCTGGGTTTCACCCACCCCTGCGCCCCGGAGCCCAGAGCCGGCGGCGCCGGGCCCGCCGGAAGTGCCACAGCCCCCGGCCACCCCCGCGCCTCAGGCGCCGGAGACGAGCCGGTAGGGCGGGCGGCAGGACGCCGACACTCGCCGGAGGGCCGATCGAGACGGGCCGATGCGCGGCGGCCGTCGTTCGCGCCGAGACGCGGCCCGAGTCGATCGTACGCGGTGGATGGCCCCCCCCCGATCGGCCCGCTACACGATTCCGGCCGTGCGCAGCCGGTCGACCTCCGCGCGTTTGAACCGGAGGAGCCGCGTCAGGATCTCCGTCGTGTGCTGGCCGAGCGTCGGCGGCGGCGAGACGGCCTCGCCCGGCGTGGCGTGGAGCTTCACGGGCACGCCCATCACGGTGACGGACCCGGCCGTCGGATGGGGCAAGTCGACGATCATCCCGCGCGCCCGCAGGTGGGGGCTCTCGCAGACCTCGTCGACCCGCTTGATCAGCCCGGCGGGAACGCCGGCCGCATCGAGGACACGAAGCCAGTCGTGGGCAGGCCGCTCGCTGAGGATCTCGTTGAAGAGTGCGACCAGAACCTCCCGATTCTTCACACGTGCGGCCATCGTGTCGAATCGGGAGTCCCGCGCCAGTTCCGGGTGCCCGAGGGCCCCGCAACAGCGTTCCCAGAGCGAGTCGTTGGCGGCCCCGATGGTCAGGTAGGCGTCGCGGGCCTTGAAGACCTCGTACGGCACGATCGACGGGTGTGCATTCCCGCGGCGACCGGGCCGCTGCCCGGTACCGAAGTAGATCCCCGCCTGATACGTGAGCAGCGACGCGATCACGTCGAGCATCGCCACCTCGACCTTCTGGCCACGCCGCGTCCGCCGCCGGGCCAGGAGCGCCAGGACGACCCCGTGGGCGCCCATGAGGCCCGACACGAGGTCGGCGATCGACGTCCCCACCTTCACCGGTGGACCGTCGGGAAACCCGGTGAGGTCCATGAGCCCGGACTCGCCCTGGATGATCAGGTCGTAGCCCGGCCGGCTCGCTTCCGGCCCGGACTCGCCGAACCCGGAGATGGCGCAGTACACGAGCCGCGGATTGAGCGCGGCGATCTCGGCATAGCCGAGGCCCAGACGTTCCATCGTCCCCGGGCGGAAGTTCTCCAGGAGCACGTCGCTCCGGACCGCGAGCCGCTTCAGGATCTCGCGCCCCTCCGGCGCCTTCAGGTTGAGGGTGAGGCTCCGCTTGTTCCGGTTGACGGCCATGAAGTAGGTGGCCTCGCCGCCCGCGAACGGCGGCCAGCCTCGCGTGTCGTCGCCGCGGCCGGGTTCCTCGACCTTGATGACCTCGGCGCCCATGTCGCCGAGCATCATCGAGCAGAAGGGACCGGCGAGCACCCGCGTGAGATCCAGCACCCGCACACCGGACAGCGGCCTACTCGCTCTCTTCACGCGCCCTCCCCTTCCAGATCCGCTTCGCCCAGCTCCGGCCGATCGCCTCGAGGCGCTCGCCCCGGCGCCCCGCGCGCCGCCAGAAGAGGCGCGCACGATCGACGACCCCGAGGTGGGCGAAATAGTACACGCGGTCGATCGCCTCGACCGACACGCGACTCCCGATACGGATTCCCCTCGTCGCCTCGCCGTGGCAGACGAGGCGCGCGCCTCCTTCCAGCTCGACGATGGCGATGTGGAGCGGCGAGCGAAAGCCCGCGGGCGGCGAGTAGAGCGTCGTGAACGTGAGGATCTCGCCGTGGCCGGCCAGCGACACCGGCGCCATCTCGACGGGATGGTACGGACAGAACCGCACGCGCGGCGTCACGATCGTCGCGCACCTCGGACACCGCGACCCCCCGATCCGCTCGATCATCCTGTCGCCAGCCACATCGGTGATCCGAGAGTCATCGCCTCCCTCGCCGCTCAGCGTGCAGGCGCCGCCACCATTTTCGGCGAGGAGCCGGGCGGCCACCGGTCACGGGCCTGCCGCTTCCAGCAGGGTGACGAAGTTGTTCGTGGCGAGGCCGCCGATCGAGTGGGCGAGCCCCACGCGTGCGCTCACCTGGCGACCGTCCGCCCGCCCCGTGAGCTGCCAGACCAGCTCCACGACCTGCGCGATCCCGGTCGCGCCGAGCGGATGACCCCGCGCCTTCAGCCCTCCCGAGGGGTTCACCGGCAACCGTCCCTCGAGCGCCGTGTCGCCGTCGAGCGTCGCCCGCCCGGCCGTGCCCGGTGCAAGCAGCCCGATGTCCTCGAGCGCGATCAGCTCGAACGGGGCGAACGCGTCGTGCACCTCGGCGACGCCGACCCGGTCCGCGCCGAATCCCGCCATCGAGAAGGCGGCCTTCGCGGCGACCTGGGTGGCGCGAAAACTCGTCAGGTCCCGGCGATACCGGACGGCCAGCGTCTCCGTCCCCTGCCCGACGCCCGCGATCCGGACGGCGGCGCGCTCGGCGGTCAGGACGAGTGCCGCAGCACCGTCCGAGATCGGGCAGCAGTGGAAGAGGCGCAGCGGATCCGAGACGACGCGGCTGGCCATGACCGCCTCGAGCGTCACCGGCTCCCGGAAATGCGCGTACGGGTTGCGGGCGGCATTCGCGTGGTTCTTCACCGCGACCTGCGAGATCTCCCGCAGGCCGATCCCGCGCCGGGCCATCAGCGCCCGCGTGATGAGCGCTGCGAGAGCAGGCATGGTCGCGCCGTAGGAGCGCTCGTGAGGGTCGATGGAGCGGCCGATGATCTCCGACACGCGCGGCGTCGGCAGGTGCGTCATCCGCTCGCCCCCGAGCACCAGGACCGACCGGAAGAGGCCGGACGCGACGGCGGCGAAGCCCGAGAAGACGGCGGCCGCGCCCGAGGACGTCGCGGTCTCCACGCGGGTCGTCGGCACGTGCGCGAACCCGAGGTGCGTCGCGACGTGCGACGCGAAGTTCCCCTCGCCGAGGAACTCCTCCGGGTTCATCGTGGCGACGACGATGGCGTCGGGCACCTCGATCCCCGACGCCGTGAGCGCCAGGCCCGCCGCGTCCGCCATCAGGTCCGGCAACCCTTGCGCGCTCCGGCCGAACGCCGTCATGCCGGCCCCCTTGATCCAGACGCCGGCCCCGTTCAATGCCGGGCGCGGACCGCGGGTTGGTGGCGGGGGACGAGCCGCGCCCGACCGCGCCCGCCCACTCGTTCCGCCCGGCCAGCCGATCGCGCGCGGGCGGCGGGGTCGTCAGCCGGAGCTGAGCACCCGCCTGTGCTGGGGTGCGGGCGGAGCCGCCACGCCGAGTTCACGGATGAGCCGAAGCAGGTAGGTACGCTGCAGGCCCAGCGCCCGCGCGGCACGGGTGCGGTTGCCCCCGGCCTGGTGAAGCGTCGCCTCGATGAGGTGCCGCTTGAATTCCGACACCGCTCCATGAAACCCGAGGGCCGGACGCGACCGTGCAGTCTCGGTGGGAGCGGCGGCACCTGGTAACACGTGCATGACCGGTCATCGCCGCAACACGTGTGCCACGAGCCTGGCCACACGGTTTCCGGCGCTTGGGCGGGTGAGACGCTGTCTGGATGCACGGAAACCATGGCAACGCTGCCGTCCTGGCTGGGCACAGCAGAGCGGTAGCGGAGCTTACGGCTTGGTGGCCGGCTTGACGCCCGGGTTGTCCTTGAAGAACTGCTTGTTCAGCTCGATGAATTGCTTCCACGGCTCGGGCGTTTCGTCCTCGGCGAAGATCGCCTTGACCGGGCACACCGGCTCGCAGGCGCCGCAGTCGATGCACTCGTCGGGATGGATGAAGAGCTGATCGGCCCCTTCATAGATGCAGTCAACCGGGCACACCTCAACGCAAGCTTTGTCCTTGACGTTGATGCACGGTTCAACGATCACATACGCCATCGAAGGGACCTCCCTGTTGAGTTGCGCTGCCACCTGGGCAAGCCAAGTATTGATAGCCCAACTCTCCCGGGGGTGTCAAGCAGTGCGCGCCCTTGCCCTCGGTCCTGGCGCGCCGCCAGCAGAGCGGCCCGGAACCTCGCGTTCCTACGCCGTCCGGAGCTTCGGATCGAGGGCATCCCGGAGCGAGTCCCCGAACAGGTTGAAGGCGAACACGGCGAGGCTGATGGCCAATCCCGGGAAGAGGGCGAGCCACGGTGCGCTCTCCGCGAAGTCGACCGCGGCCCCCTTCAGCATGAGCCCCCACGCCGGGGTTGGCTCGGCCGCGCCGAGGCCGAGAAACGAGAGCGACGCCTCGAGCAGGATGGCCTGTCCCATGAAAGCGGTCGCCATGACCAGGTACGGCGCCATCACGTTCGGGAGCATGTGCCGGAAGATGATGCGCCCGTGGCCGAACCCCGCGGCCCGCGCCGCGTCGACGTACGCCGCTCGACGGATGGCGAGCGCGCTCGATCGGATGACCCGCGCGCAGCGCGGGACCATCGGGACCGTGATGGCGAGCACCATGTTCCACACGCCGTTGCCGAGAATCGCCACCACGGCGAGCGCCAGGATGATCAGCGGGAACGAGAGCAGGATGTCCATGAGCCGTTCGACGAGCAGGTCCACCCTGCCGCCGAAGTAGGCGCTGGCCACGCCGACCAGGGCCCCGAGCGTGGCGCCGACGATCGCCGACACGAGGCCGACGGTGAGCGCCGTCCGCGATCCGTAGATGATGCGGGAGAGCACATCGCGCCCGAACGCATCCGTGCCGAGCCAGTGCGCCGCGCTCGGGCGGCTGATCATGGCGCCGTAGTCGGTCGCGAGCGGGTCGTAGGGCGCGATCAGCGGCGCGAGCGCGGCGACGAGCGCCACGAGCACGATGACCGCGGCGCCGGCCGCGCCGAGTGGACGCTGCCGGGCGAACGCCAGAACCATCCGGGGCCACCGCTCGGGTCCGTCGCCTCCCTCCTCCACCAGGATCGCCGCCTCGAGCGCGGGCGTCAACGATGCACGTTCCGATGGCGCGGCGGATTCAGGCGAGGCGGATGCGCGGATCGAGCCAAGCATGGACGAGGTCGACCGCGAAGTTGGTGAACACGGTCGCGAACGCGACGAGCAGCACCAGCGCCTGGGTCAGCGTGAAGTCGCGGTGGGCGATCGCCTCGACGAAGAGAAGCCCGAGCCCGTTCAGGTTGAAGACCTGCTCGGTGACGACAAGACCCCCGAGCAGGAACGCGAACTCGAGCCCGACCACCGTGAAGACGGGCAGGAGCGCGTTCCGCAGGGCGTGGCGCGAGAGGACGAGCCGCTGCCAGAGGCCCTTGGCGCGCGCGGTCCGGATGTAGTCCTCGCGCAGGACCTCCAGCATGGCCGACCGCATCATGCGCGTCGACACGGCGGAGTAGCGGTAGCCCACCGCGAGCGCGGGCCAGACGAGCTGGGCGAGATTCCGCCACGGATCGACGTACATCGGCGTGAACTCCATGGGCGGCAGCCACCGGAACACGGTGAGCAGCCCAAGGATGACGAGGATGCCGAGCCAGAACGAGGGGACGGCGAGGCCCGCGATCGAGAAGACCCGCACGACGTAATCGACCCACGTGTCCTGCCGCACCGCGGCGAGGACGCCGAGCGGGATCGCCAGCAGCACCGCGATGACGGTCGCCAGGACGGCCACCTCGAGGGAGAGCTGGAACCGGAGCCCGATCTCGTGGCTGATCGGGGCGCCGGTCCACATGGACCGGCCAAAGTCGAGCCGGACGATCCCCCTCATCCAGTCGAGGAACTGCCGCCACAGGGGTGTGTCGAGGCCGAGCCGGTGCCGCTCGGCCGCGAGAGCCGCCTTCGAGGCGAACGCGCTCTCGCCCGAGAAGCGCAACTCCACCACGTCGCCGGGCAGCACGCGCAAGAGGAGGAAGACCAGCCCCGCGACCCCCAAGAGCGTGGGAACCATGAGGAAGAGACGCCGGAGGATGTACCGCGTCACGAACGGCGGCTCAGGGGCCGCCCCCTACTCGGTGAGCCACACGGTGTCGAGCTGGTGGTTCACGTAGTGGCTCGGCGTGACGTACCAGCCCCGGAGCTTCCAGAGATGCGCCACGATGCGGTGCCACTGGAGCGTCGGCAGGTAGTGGGCTTCCTCGTCCACGAGCCGCTTCTCGAAGGCCCGCACGAACCTGATCCGCGCCGTCCTGTCCAGCGCGCGGCTCTGCTTCTGGTAGAGTTCGTCGAGGACGGGATCTGCGTAGCGCGCATAGTTGGCGTCGGAGATCGACACGGACTGGAACTTGTAGAGGTCCAGGTCGGGCTCGACCAGGTAGCCGCACTGGAAGTCGACGGCCACGTCGAAATCCCCGCCGCGGATCGTGGTGAAGTACGCGGCGGGCTCGATCACCTCCTGGGTGACCGAGAGCCCGATCTTCCGCCACTGGTCGATCAGGAACACCCCGACGGGCTCGTAGGGGTGGGCGATGCCCCGGTTCTTGAGCTTGAACGCGAAGCCCTCTGGTACCCCGGCCTCCCGCAGCAGCCGCTGGGCCTCCGCGCGCGATTTCTCGATGTCGCGCCCGTAGCCAGCGAGCTTCTCCAGCTCCGCGGGCGGAGTGGCGTACTCGGTGCCGGGCACGAGGACGCCGGCGATGTCCCGGACGATCGTGATCTTGGACAGCGCCCGCGACATCTCGTAGCGGTCGATGGCGAGGGTCAGGGCCCGGCGCACGCGGCTGTCGTCGAACGGCTTGTGTTCGTGGTTGAGCGCGATCCAGTTGGTACAGTCCCAGGAGCTCTCCTGGAACCTGATCTTGTCGCCGAGCGCCCGCTTGAGCTGGTCCCGCTCGCCCGGCGTGATGCTCCGGAACTGGGTGGCGGCCCGCTCGCTCCGGATCGCGGCGATCTGGGCCGACGGCGACTTCACGAATGCCGCCTTGAAGCCGTCCAGGTACGGCAGGCCCTTCTGAAAGTACTTGCGGTTCTTCCGGCCGATTAGGTGCGACCCCTTGACGTGCTCGACGAAGACGAACGGTCCCGTGCCGTCGATGTTGGTCTCGTACCAGTGCGGATCCTGCTTGAGCTTCTCGGCGCTATAGATGAAGTTCCACGGCGAGGCGAGCAGGGGCAGGGCGGAGGCCGAGGGCCACTTGAGCTTGAAGACGAGGGTACGATCGTCGGGCGCGCTGACCGACTCGAAGGCGACGTACGCCCCCTTCCGGCTCGAGGCGACGCCATCCGGCGGGAACATGATGTGCTCGTACGAGGCCTTCACGTCGCGGGCGGTGAGCGGCCGGCCGCCGTGAAACGTGATCCCCTTCCGGATCTTGAAGGTATAGGTGAGCTGATCCGGGGACCGGGTCCAGCTTTCCGCCACGTCACCGACGATCTTGACGCCCTTCGGATCGGTGGGATCGATGCGCACGAGCAGGCTATAGAAGGGCGCGACGGGATGAATGAGCCCGAAGGTCTCCTCGCGGTGGGCGTCGTAGGAGGGGGGTTCCGAGCCCACGACGAATACCAGTTCACCGCCCGACCGGGGCGACGAGACTCCGAGAAGGAGCGCCACGAGGACGCCCGCCAAGCGTTCCATGAACGGTCAGCCTAGCGAGCGGCGCTGCACCCTGTCAAGCAAACTATCACCCGCGACCGCGTCGTCCCGCGATCCGGCGCCCCGTGGCGCGACCAGCGAGCAGGAACACAGGCCGTCCAGACCCGGCGGCAGGCCGGTCCGAACGGCCCAGATGCGAGGCGGCCGCAGTTCGAGCCGAGGCAGAGCCGAGGCGAGGCCCGAGTCGATCGCGACGACCGAGGCGTACTCCTGTACGCCGCAGGGAGGCCGTCCACACCCGCGGCAGGCC
>CAZWXA010000001.1:17521-18190 GCA_964637755.1 uncultured bacterium
GGTCAGAACGGCCCAGATGCGAGGCGGCGAGTGAGCGACGACCGAGGCGTACTCCCGTACGCCGCAGGAAGGCCGTCCACACCCGCGGCAGGCCGGTCAGAACGGCCCAGATGCGAGGCGGCGAGTGAGCGACGACCGAGGCGTACTCCTGTACGCCGCAGGAAGGAGCGACCGAGCCAACGAAGCAGATGGGCCGTTCTGGCCGGCCTGCCGTCAGGCGCGGAGGCAGGCGACCAGGTGGGCCGCCGCCACCTCCCGCAACGGAGGGACGCCGGCGCTGCAGTCGGGGACCGCGATCGGGCAGCGGGGGTGAAAGACACAGCCGGCCGGGGGATCGAGCGCGCTCGCCACCTCACCGCGGAGTACGATCCGCTCTCGCGCGGCGTCGACGGCCGGATCGGGAATCGGTACGGCGGAGAGCAGCGCCCGCGTGTACGGGTGGCGCGGGGACTCGCAGAGGACGTCCCGGTCGGCGACCTCCACGATCCTTCCGAGGTACATGACCGCGATGCGGTCGGCGATGTGCCGGACGACGGAGAGGTCGTGGGCCACGAAGAGGTACGAGAGCCCGAACCGCGTCTGGATGTCCTCGAGGAGGTTGATGATCTGCGCCTGGATCGAGACGTCGAGGGCGGAGACGGGCTCGTCACAGACGATGACGGTCGGCTC
>CAZWXA010000001.1:18200-34782 GCA_964637755.1 uncultured bacterium
CCGCGCGATCCCCACCCGCTGCCGCTGGCCGCCGGACAGCTCGTGGGGATAGCGCGTGGCGTGCCGCGGGGAGAGGCCGACCTGGGCGAGCAGCTCCTGAAGGCGCGCCCGCCGTCCGGCTCGATGCGCGACGAGGCCGTGGACCGCGAGCGGCTCGGCGATGATCTGTCCCACCGTCATCCGGGGATTGAGCGAGCTGTACGGGTCCTGGAAGCAGACCTGGAGCCGCCGGCGGATGGGCCGCAGCTCGGCGTCGGAGAGCTTCGTCAGGTCGCGTCCTTCGAAGAGCACCTGGCCCGCCGTCGGCCGGTCGAGCTGCAGGATGCACCGGCTGAGGGTCGTCTTCCCGCAGCCCGACTCGCCGACGAGGCCCAGCGTCTCGCCGCGGCCGAGCGTCAGACTTACGCCGTCGACGGCGCGGACGAGGCCGCGCGGCCTTCCGAGGAGGCCCCCACCGATCGGGAAGTGCTTCACGAGGTTCCGGACCTCCAGGACGGCCTCGCTCATACCGCGGGGTCTCGGGTCACCCGCGTCGCCTCCCAGCACGCCGCGCGATGGGCCGCGCCGCCGACGCGATCGAGCGGTGGCCGCTCGATCCCGCAACGCTCGACGCGGAACGCGCAGCGAGGCGCGAATGCGCAGCCCGGCGGCAGGCGGACGAGATCCGGCGGCCTGCCCTCGATCGGCGCCAGCCGGTCGCGGCGGGGTCGGTCGAGCCGCGGCACGGAGCGCAGCAGCCCGAGCGTGTACGGGTGGCGCGGATCGGCGTAGAACTCGGAGGCCGGGGCCTGCTCCACGACGCGCCCGGCGTACATGACGTTCACGCGGTCCGCGTAGCGTGCGACGACGCCGAGGTTGTGGGTGATGACGAGGACCGCGACGCCGAGCCGCCGCGAGAGATCGCGCAGGAGATCCAGGACCTGGGCCTGGATCGTCACGTCGAGGGCGGTCGTGGGCTCGTCCGCGAGCACGAGCGACGGCTCGCAGGCGAGCGCCATCGCGATCATGATCCGCTGCCGCATGCCCCCGCTGAACTGGTGGGGATACTGCGAGAGCCGTTCGTCGGGGTCGGCGATACCAACCATCGCCAGGAACCCGACCGCGCGGACCCGCGCCGCTCGCGCACTCAGGCCAAGGTGGATCTCGGGGCCCTCGGTGAGCTGCCGCCCGATGGTCAGGGTCGGATTGAGCGAGGTCATCGGCTCCTGGAAGATCATGGCGATCTCCCGGCCTCGCACGCGCCGCATTTCCTCCTCGGTGAGCGCCAGGAGGTCGCGGCCCCGGAACAGCACCTCGCCGCCGGTGACCCGCCCCGCGGGCGGCGCGACGAGCCGCATGATCGAGAGCGCGCTGACGCTCTTGCCGCACCCCGATTCGCCGACCAGGGCGACCGTCTCGCCCTCGCACACCTGGAGGGACAGCCCATCGACGGCGCGGACCACGCCCGCGCGCGTCGCGAACTCGGTGTGGAGGTTCCTTACGTCGAGGAGCGGGGGCACCAGCGCGTCAGGTGCAGCGCGCCGCTGTCAGGTGCCGGGCCGCTCGCGGAACGAGGCGCGCGTACTCGCGGCAGACCCCCTCCGCCACGCACGGCCAGCGATAGCGGGAGGCCCACCGGACGGCCTCGCGGCCGAGCCGCCAGCGCAGGTCGGCGTCGCCGAGGACGCGGGCGATCGCGCCCGCGAGCGCCACCGCATCCCCGTCCGGCACGAGGAAGCCGGTCACGCCGTCGCGGACGGTCGTCGTCAGTCCGCCGACGTTCGACGCGATCACGGGGCTCCCGCATGCCATCGCCTCGAGCGCGACCATCCCGAACGATTCGTAGTACGAGGGCATCACGGTCGCGTCGGACGCGGCATAGTAGAGGCGGAGCCGCTCCTGGGGCTGGGCGCCGAGGAAGCGTACCGACGCGTCGAGGCCGAGCCCGGCGACCCGCGAACGCAGGTGGGCGACGTGCCCGTTCAGGGGCTCGTCCTGATCGCCGCCGATGATCAGGAGGAGCGGCCGCTCCGGCAGGAGCGCCATGGAGGTGAGCAGCGTCTCGAGCCCCTTGATCGGCTGGAGCCGCCCGACGAAGAGGAGCAGCGGGGTGCCCGGCAAGCCCAGCTCGGCCTTCGCCGATCCGGAGTCGATCGGGCGGAACAGGTCCGTGTCGACGCCGCACGGGATCACGGCCACCTCCTCCCGGCGCGCCCCGTAGCAGCACGCGAGGTGGTCGCGCTCGACCGCGTTCGCGGCGATCACGCGATCCGCAGCCGCCACGATCCGCGTCTCGGCGGCGATCCGCAGCTCGGGCTCGAGTTCGCCGGCCGTGCGCGCCACGCTGTTCTTCATCTGTCCGAGCGTGTGGAACATCTGCGCGAGCGGGACACCCCAGCGCGACCCCAGCCGGAGCCCGGCCACGCCCGAGAGCCAGTAGTGGCCGTGCAGGAGCTGGTACTCGCCGCCGTCGACCACACGCCACCGGTCGAGCATCTCCACGAACTCGTCCAGATGCCGATAGACGTCCTCCCGGGGCATCGGCGCCTCCGGACCGGCCCGCAGGTGCACCACGCGGACGCCGGGCGCGAAGGGCACGACCCGGTCGATCCGGGGATTCTGCGAGCGCGTGAAGACGTCGACCTCGATACCCATCCGGCCCAGCTCCCGCGAGACCTCGCGGACGTACACGTTCATCCCGCCCGTCTCCTTGCCGCCCAGCGCGGCGAGCGGGCAGGTGTGCACGCTGAGCATCGCGACTCTCAGGGCGTCACCTCGATCCGGTACAGGTGTTCAGGCTCGGCGCCGAAGCCGAGCTTGTAGGGCTCCTCGCCCCGCAGGAAGTCGAACCGTGGCACGCCGCGGCCGATCGCGTCCCGGATGACGTTCGCGAGAAGGACGATGCCCGGCGACAGCGCCGCCATGCCCACGTCGAAGCCCGAGTTGTAGAGCCCGACCGCTCCCGGCCACTCGAGACTGACGAACGCGGCGATCGCCGGGCTCCCGGCCTCGAGCAGCCAGAGGCGCGCCATCCCCCGCGCCGCGAGTCCGCTGATCGCCGCCCGGAAGAAGCGTTCCATGCGCGCATCCATGAAGCGCGCTTTACCGGTGCGCGATCGGCGATGCAGCTCGAAGAACGTCCCGAGCCGCGGCTCGATGTCCTCCGGCGACGTGTACGACGCCACGCGGGCATCCGGGAGCTCGCGCCGGAGCCGCCGCCGCTTGCGCTCGATCTCGTGGCGCTGCTTGCCTGGAAGCGCGGCGAGGTACGCCTCCCAGCTCGGCGGCAGGGCCAGGACGGGACAGCACTCCTCCACGGTCACCGCCGCCGAGCGCCCGTACGACGGTGCCAGCGCCGGCAGGAGCGTCACCGTCGGCGAGACGGCGCGGATCGCGTGGAGGTCCCAGGTGGCCCCGGCGTGATGCTCGAGGAGCGCCGCCCAGACCTCCTCCTCGGCCCCCGCCGGCGCGATCACGTCGAGATAGTCGGACACGTCCACTCCGCCGAGGATGCGCAGGACGCCGGGGCGCTCCTCGTAGAGCGGCAGGAGACCGGCCAGATCGCCCCGGCCGTCGCGAACGCACAGGAGGCGGAGCCGCCGCCCACCACCGAACGCGTCGAACCACGCCGCCTGCCAGGTCCAGGACATGAACGGCGACGGGAATGCCGCCTCCGTGAGGAGCGATCGCCAGGGGTCCTCCCCGACCTCGGCGAGCCCCTCGAGCACGTCAACCTTCACAGATCCCCGGCCTCGTCACCACCGAGGGATGGCGCATCGGCGGAGTCGGTCTCCCCGCCGGCCCCCTCCTCGGTCATCGCTTCGTCCACCGCCGAGTCGAAGTCCTCGCCAAGCTCGTCGCCGAACTCCCGTCCCATCTTCTTCATGAAGCGCGCGACGGCCCTCGGATCGTTCTCGTCGAGGTCGCCCATGTCCGGGGAGTCGGCGAGCGCCTCGAGCCGAGCGTCTTCCGACTTGACCGTGGTGAAGCGCGACATGATCCGCGTCAGGGAGGGCCTCCCGCACCGCGGGCAGCGCGGCTCAGGAGCCCTCGAGGGCGCGAGGATCAGGAGGCTGACGCGACGGCGACAGCCGGAACAGTCGTACTCATAGATCGGCACTGTGGGACCTCTGGGCACGGGCACCCGGGCTCTCGCCACGCCCGTGCCTCGCTCTGAACGCACCCGGCACGACGCCCTCGCGCCCCGCCTGCGCCCGATACTCGCCACGGGCACCCGGGCTCTCGCCACGCCCGTGCCCCGCTCTGATCGCCCGCGGACCCGCCTTCCCGCGCTCGATTTTCGCCAGAATTGTGATGGTGATTTTATCACGCGGGGTTCAGGGACCCGCAGCCCCGGGGCCCGGGCCCCACGGGCGGCACCGCCGCCCGGCGGATCCGACCGGACGCGAACAGCGCTTCCATCCGCCGCACGGCGCGGCCCCAGTCGAACTCCCCACGGACCAGCGCCGCGCCCGCCGCGGCAAGCCGGTTCCGGAGCGGCGCGTCGACGACCAGGCGCTCCAGCTTCGACGCCAGGTCCTGGACGTCGCGCCGCCGGGCCACAAGCGCCGTCTCGCCATCGCGAGCGTAGTCGCGGCACCCACCGTTGTCGTAGGTGCAGAGCGCCGCCCCGCACGCCATCGCTTCCATCGCCGGCATGCCGAGCCCCTCGTCCCAGGAGGGGCAGAGGAAGATTCCGCACCCGCTGTAGAGGCCCCCGAGCAACCGCTGTGGAGGGTTGACATGGAACTCGTCGTACGGCAGCGACTCGCGCGGGGCCTTCACGCCGAAGCCGACCAGGCGAAGCCGCGGATGCCGGGCCCGGACCGCTGCGAACGCTTCGACCCCGTCGGCAACGCCCTTCCACCGGTAGCCGTGGTAGAGCATCAGCACCCGGTCCGGGTCCGGAACACTCGCCGGAGAGAAGAGCAGCGGGTCGACGGGCGTCACCAGGAGTTCGGCCGGCTGGCCGAATCGCTCGCGCATGATATCGCGAAGCCAGGTCGAGATGACGATCTTCGCGAGCGGCAGCCGGTAGGTGGCGTCCACCTCACCGGGGGCACCGTGGTAGAGGCTCTCGTAGTGCTGGACGAGGTAGAACTTCGCCCCGCAGGATGCGGGCGCCTCGGCGACGACGGGGGCCGACTGCCAGGCCGTGGCCACGAGGGCGTCGCCCCGCGGAAGCTCGTCGGGCTGCCACCGCACCGTCCAGACCACCCGCGCACGAAGTCCCGGGATCCAGTCCGGCGCCGGGCCGGCCAGGCGACGCCAGAGCGCCCGGAGCCGGTGCCTGGCAGGAACGATGACGGTGACCGCGTGCCCGAGCCCCGCCAGGCGATCGGCATAGGTCAGGATGGCCCGCACACCTCCCGCGATCCCGAGGTGCGGGCAGAGGAACGTGATCCGCATCAGATGGCCATGGACACCTGGCCTGGCCGCCGGTACGCCGTCGGATCGAGGAGCACGTTGATGCACCAGACCTCGTCGCTGGCCAGGGCCCGCTCGAGGGCCGGGCGTATCTCATTCGGACGGGTCACGAGCGCCCCGCGCCCTCCCAGCGCCTCGACCATCAGGTCGTAGCGAGTCGACGGCAGGCTGGTCGCCACGGCACGCGGCTCCCCCCAGAGGGCGACCTGGGGATTCCGGATCTGGCCCCAACCAGCGTCGTTGCCGATCACGCAGGTCAGGGGCAGGCCGAAGCGGACCGCGGTTTCCATCTCCATGCCGTTGAGCCCGAACGCGCCGTCTCCGGCGATCAGGAGAACGCGCCGGCGGGGGTCGAGGAGCCTGGCGGCGATGGCGAACGGCGGCCCGACGCCCAGGCACCCGAACGGGCCCGGATCCAGCCACTGTCCGGGACGGGTCACGGGCACGATCTTCGAGGCGCAGCCGACCACGTCGCCACCGTCGCCGATGACGATCGTGTCCGGAGTCACGACGGACGCGATCTCGGCCGCCAAGCGATAGTGCGAGATCGGCACGCCGTCCGAGGCGCAGAGTGCGTCGAGCCTCTGGCGGCCCGCCCGCTCCTTCTCCTCGATCTGCCGGGTCCACGCGTCCCGGCGCGGCGGCCGGTCGCACGGCAGTGCTCTCGTGAGCTGGTCGAGAATCCGGCCGAGGTGGCCGACGAGCCCGACCTCGAGAGCCCGGTTCCGCCCGAGCTCGACCTGGTCGCAGTCCACCAGGCACACCCGCGCCTCCTCCGCGAACGCGGGCGGCTGGCCGTAGCCGAGGCGAAAATCCAGCGGCGTGCCGAGCACGAGAACGAGGTCCGCGTTCGCGAGCGCGAAGCCCCGGGCGTGAGCAAACGCCGACGGATGACCGCGCGGGAGCGACCCACGCCCTGCTCCGTTCATGAACACCGGACAGCCGGACGCCTCCGCGAAGGCGGCGAGCGACGCGGCGGCCCCGTCCCAGTACACTCCACTCCCGGCGAGGACGACCGGCCGCTCCGCCCGCCAGACCAGGTCCGCGAGCCGCTCGACGTCACGGGGGTCGGCGAGCGTCGCCGGACGGTGAACGTAGCGCGACGGGATCGGGGCGAGGCGGTCCTCGATCCGGTTCAGCAGGAGATCGACGGGGATCTCGACGAACACCGGCCCCGCCCGGCCGGCCAGGGCCGTCCGGATCGCCGTCGCCAGCACGTCGGGAATCTGTCGCGTCTCCGCCACGGACCAGACCCCCTTGGTGATCGCCCGCAGCACCCCGACTTGGTCGACGTCCTGGAGGGCGCCTCGCCCGCGAAGCCCGAGCGGTGCCGCGCCCCCGATCAGGAGCAACGGGCTACGGGCCGAGAGCGCATTGGCGACGCCCGTCACCGCGTCCGTGACGCCGGGCCCCGCTGTCACGAGGGCGACGCCGACTCCGCGGGTCAGCCGCGCGTAGGCGTCCGCTGCGTGCGCGGCGGCCTGCTCGTGACGCAGGTCGATCAGGCGGATCCCCTCGCTGACGCACCCGTCGTAGATCGGCAGGATGTGGCCGCCGCAGAGCGTGAAGACGTGGCCCACGCCCGCCTCCCTGAGCACTCGCGCCACCAGATCGCCGCCTGTCGGGTCAGCCATCGGCTCCCGGGCCGTTGATCATCAACGTCGGGGGGAGCGACCGCCGCTCCCCCCGACACCCCCCACCGGGATTTCGCAGAGCATTCCCTGACGCCTCTCGGTCAACGTCGGGGCGCAACCGCTCCCCCCGACCCCCCCTCCGGAATCCCGCGACCATTCCCGTACGCCCTCTCGCGCAACGTCGGAGGGAGCGACCGCCGTTTCCCCCGACCCCCCCTGCCGGTCATCGGGGACGCCGAGATCTTCACGCCTGCTGCGGGGTATCCGGCATCCGGTCAGGTTCGTCCGCGGAAGCGGGGTACGATGTCGGCGGCGATCGCCTCGAGCTGGTCCCCGTCGTCGACCGGATCGCCGACGGGACTGAGGATGAGATAGTCGCAGCCGGCGTCCACGAACTCGCCGAGCCGGGCGGCGCACTGATCCGCCGTGCCGATGACGCCGTAGCGCGAGGCCAGCGGACCGAAGTCCTGGTTGTAGCGTCTGGACAGGCGAGTCACCCACCGGTCTCGGGCCGTCTCGTAGTCGCGGCCGACGGTGATGAAGACGAGGTGCGCGCGCTCGAAGCCGTCGAGGGACCTCCCGGCCGAGCCGGCCGCGGCCACGATTTTCTCGAGGCTCTGGCGGTAACGTTCGGGGGTGACGACGTAGGACACCCAGCCGTCGCCGAGCCGGGCGGCGCGCGACAGCGCCGCGTCCGAGCGGCCCCCCACCCAGATCGGCGGCCCGCCCGGCTGCGCGGGTTTCGGGTCTATGCTGACGCCCTCGAAGCTGGCGAAGCGCCCGCTGAACGTCGCGGGGGTATGCCGCCAGAGCGCGCGCACCACCTCGATGCCCTCGTCGACCCGCGCCCCCCGCTCCGAGTGCGGCACTCCGCTCGCCGCGAACTCCTTCGGATTCTCGCCACCCACGCCGACCCCGAAGATCAGCCGTCCACCGGACAGCGCGTCGAGCGTCGAGGTGATCTTCGCCACGATCGTCGGGTGGCGGAGGGCCAGGAGGTAGACCGCCGTGCCGAGCCGGAGCCGAGTGGTCACGCTCGCGTACGACGCGAGGAGTGTGAGCGACTCGTACATCGGCAGGTGGAAGCTCACGTGGTCGCCGGTCCAGATCGACTCGAAGCCGAGCGCCTCCACCCGGCGCGCCAGCTCCCACTGCGCGGCCGGGGGGTGCAGCGAGAGCGATGCGCCGAACCTAACGCGGGAAGGCATCCTTCACGCCCCCGTCGACGGTGATCGTGCAGCCGGTGGTCTTGCCGGACCGGTCCGATGCCAGGAACAGGATGGCCTCGGCAACGTCCTCGGGCAGGATCGGCGTTCCCAGGATGTTGCGCTTCCGGTAGTACTCCTCGAGCTGGTCGATCCGGATGCCCTGGGCGGCCGCTCGCTCCGTGCGGATCTCGTCGGACCAGAGCTTCGAGTCCTGGAAGACGGCGTCCGGGTTCACGATGTTGGAGCGGACACCGAGCGGGCCGCCCTCGAGAGCCAGGACCTTGGCGAGCTGCGCCTCGGCGGCCTTCGAGGCCGAGTAGGCGGCGAAGTCCTTTCCGGGCGACATGACATTCTTCGTCGCCACGAACACCATGGCCCCGCCGAGTCCCTGCACCTTGAAGAGCCGGAGCGCGGCCCGGGCGACCAGGAAGTGACCCGTCGCGTTGACCGCGAACGAGCGCTCCCAGTCGCGGAGCTCCAGCCGGTCGACCGGCGCCGCGTGGGCGATCCCGGCATTGGACACGAGGATGTCGAGGCCGCCGTAGCCGAGAACCGCCGTCTCGAAGGCCGAGGTGACCGACGCCTCGTTCGATACGTCCATCTCGATGCCGAGCGCCCGGCCGGCTCCCGACGCCGCCGTGATCTCGTCGGCGACCTTGCGGGCGCCCGCCTCGTCGAGGTCGCCGACCACGACGTGGGCGCCCTCGCGCGCCAGCCGCACCGACGCCGCTCGTCCGATCCCCGACGCGCCCCCGGTGACGAGGGCCACCCGGCGCGCCAGTTCCTTGTCGGGCGGCGCCAGCGTCAGCTTGTACAGCTCGAGGGGCCAGTACTCGATCTCGAAGGCGTCCCGAGCCGAGAGCGACACGTAGGCGCCGAACGCGGACGCGTTGCCGAGGACCGCGATCGTGTGCCGATAGATGTCGTCGACGATGCCGGACGTCCGCCGGTCCTTCCCGGCGGCGAACATGCCGAGGCCGGGGATCAGGACAACGCGGGGGGACGGATCGATGAGCGTCAGGCCGGATGGGGCATGCGCCTCGAAGTACGCCCGGTAGTCGCGCACGAACGCGCCCACCCCTCTCGCGACGTCCCGCGCCAGGACGTCCGGATCGTCGGCCCGGGCGGTCTCCACGTAGCAAGGCACGCGCTTCGAGTAGATCGTGTGATCGGGCGTCGCCGGGCCGACCTGGGACAGCGCCGCGGCCTCGGCGGACGACACGAACTCGAGCACCTCGTCGCTGTCGTCCAGGGTCAAGACCGACCGGCCGACGAGGCCGCGGAGGCGCGGGGCGATCGCGACCGCGACGCGACGGCGCTCCTCCGCGGAGAGGATGGGCACCCGCGGGCCGCCGAAGGCGCGCCGGCCCTTTCGGCGCTCCGCGATCGCCTCCTCGGCCACGCTGATCAGGTCGATCGTCGCCTCGTACGCCTCCCGGATCGTGCGGCCCCAGGTGATCGTGCCGTGCTTCTCGAGAATCAGGCCCCTGGCCTCGGGGTGGGCGCGGATCGTGTCGGCGACATCCTTCGAGATCGTGAAGCCCGGGCGACGGTATGCCAGCGGCAGCACCGATCCTCCGTAGACCCCGGCGAGGACATCCCGCGCGCGATCGTTGTTCGTCAGGGACACGATCGCGTCGGCGTGGGTGTGGATCACCGCCTCCGCCGGCAGAAACCCGTGCAGCAGCGTCTCGATGGAGGGGCGCGCGCCGCCGACGTCCACGAGGGCGTGCGCGAGATACGCGACCATCGCCTCGTCGGTCATGTCGTCCCGGTCGAGCAGGGCCAGGATGTCGTCCATGCGGACGCCGGGGAAGTCCTTCTTCTGGACCGACTTGAGATCGGAGCCGCTGCCCTTCACTCGCAGCACGAAGATCGGCCGCCCCCGGTGATCCTGCTCCGTGACCTTGATCGAGGTGTTGCCCCCGCCCCAGACGACGAGCGACGTCTCGGCGCCGATGAGCCGGGAGGCATAGACGAGCAGATCGAGACCGGACAGGGCTCCGGCGTCGTCCTCGCACCAGCGGGATCGCATCGTGATCCCACGATAGCGCAAGGCCGGAACCGAGTACAACCGATCTCGGCCGACGATCCGGCGGAGCGCCGCTCCTCCCCGACACGCCCCACCGGTGGCGGTGGACGTCGATCTCCCGAGGTCGCGCCGCTCGTCCCTCCCGGAGCGGACCGCGCTCGATGGGCGCGGCGCCGCGTCGGGTCTCGCCTCTCGGGTTCCCGGACATTCGGGTAGACTCCTGCCGAGTGACCGGGCGGGCGCGGGCACCCCGACCCCGCGGACCCTCGGGCCAGCGATGGACGCCGGGCGGCTCCCCCCCCTCGGGCGCCGCGGGTCGGGTCGGGCGCGCTGCTCGAGAGCACAGCGGCTACCCATCGCGGGAGACAGACCGGGAGGAGAGAAACCATGAAGGGCCTCATGATGGACTACCCGCTCACGATCACCCAGTTCTTCGAGCGGAGCCGGCGCCTCTTCGCGAAGAAAGCGCTCGCGACGCGGGTCCCCGGCCGGCCACTCTTCCGGTACACGTACGCCGACTTCGCGGAGCGAGTGGCCCGGCTTGCCGGGGCCCTCCACGCCCTCGGCATCGAGCGCGGAGACCGCGTGGGCACGTTCATGTGGAACTGTCACCAGCACCTCGAGGCCTACTGGGCGGTTCCCATGATGGGTGCCTGCCTCCACACGGTGAACTTCCGCCTCTCGCCCCAGGACATCGCCTACATCATCGACCACGGCGGCGACCGTATCCTCCTGGTCGGCACGAGCGTCTGGCCCCTGCTGGAGCCGGTCCGGAAGGAGCTCACGGCGGTCCGCCACATCGTCGTCGTCCGGGACACGCCTGATGCGGAGCCTCCGCGAGGCCTGATCGAGTACGAGGACCTGCTCCGCACGGGAACCCCCGTCGCCGAGTGGCCCTCGCTCGACGAGCGCGACGCCGCCGGCATGTGCTACACCTCCGGCACGACGGGGCACCCCAAGGGCGTCGTCTACTCCCACCGTGCCATCTACCTGCACTCGCTCGGCATGGCACAGGTCGACTCGCTCGCGCTCTCCGAGCGCGACGTCATCCTCCACATCGTCCCGATGTTCCACGCCAACGCCTGGTGCGTGCCGTTCGCCGGCGTCATGGTCGGCGCGACCCAGATCTTCGGCGGCCCGGGCCCGCAGCCGCGGGACATTGTGGAGATCACGGAGCGCGAGAAGGTCACCGTCGTGGGCGCCGTCCCCACCGTCTGGATGGGCGTCAAGGAGATCTGCGAGCGGGAGAGGCACGACATCTCGTCGATCCGCTGCATCCCGATCGGCGGCTCCGCCGCCCCGAAGGCCCTGATCGAGCTGTTCGACAAGAAGTACGGCGCCCAGATGCTCCATGCCTGGGGCATGACGGAGACGACGCCCCTCGGCACGGTCTCGCGCCTCAAGAGCTACATGGAGGACTGGCCGGACGAGCAGAGGTACTCCGTCCGCGCCACGCAGGGCTACGCCTCGGTGTGCGTGGATCTTCGCATCGTGGACGAGCAGGGGCGGGTCGCGCCCTGGGACAGCACGACGATGGGCGAGATCCAGGTGCGCGGGCCCTGGGTGGCGAGCGGCTATTACCGGAGCCCCGACTCGGCCGACTGCCTCACGGAGGACGGCTGGTTCAGGACCGGGGACGTCGCGGTGATCGACCCGGAGGGCTACGTCCAGATCACCGACCGCACGAAGGACGTCATCAAGTCCGGGGGCGAGTGGATCTCGAGCGTCGACCTGGAGAATCTGATCATGGCCCACCCGAAGGTCCTCGAGGCGGCCGTGATCTCCGTGCCCCACCCGAAGTGGGCGGAGCGGCCGCTGGCCTGCGTCGTGCCGCGGCCGGAGCACCGGGACACGCTCTCCGCTGCCGAGATCATCGAGTTCCTGCGACCGCAGGTCGCCCGGTTCTGGCTGCCGGACGACGTCGTGATGATCGACGCCGTGCCGAAGACGAGCGTCGGCAAGTTCGACAAGAAGGTCCTCCGGGAGCGCTTCAAGGACTGGCAGCCGACGGCGGAGTGACCCTTCGTCACTCCTTCCGGGGGGCCAGCAGGCCGTCGATCGTCTCCTTGAACGTCGCGTAGGGGTATGCTCCCGTGATTGTCTTGACCGTCTTCACGGTCTTGCCGTCCGGCTCCGTGACTCCGAGGAAGAAGGCCGGCGTGCCGCGCACTCCGGCCTGCTGGGCGTCGGACAGGTCCTGCCGGATCGCCGCCGCGTGCCTGGCGGACGCCAGGCACTGCTCGAACCCGGGCAGGTCCAGGCGCAGGGCCGCGGCATGGCCCGGGAGGTCCTTCGGCCCCAGCGCCTCCTGGTTGGCGAAGAGGCGATCGTGCATCTCCCAGTACTTCCCCTGCTCCCCCGCGCACTTCGCCGCCTCGGCCGCCCTGAACGCGTCCTTGTGGATCGACTCGAGCGGGAAGTTCCTGAAGACGTAGCGGACACGCCCCGTGGCGATGTACTCGCGCTCGATCTGCGGCAGCGTCTCGCGGAAGTAGCGACCGCAGAACGGGCACTCGTAGTCCGAGAACTCGATCAGCGTCAGCGCCGCGCCCGGCGCGCCCCTGGACGGGTGCCCCTCGACGGCGAGGACCGCGCTCGGGGGCTCGTCTCCCGGCTCCGTCATCCGCCGGAGGAGGGCCTTGATCTCCCGCAACTCGTTCTCGACCGAGGTGAGCCGCTCGGTGAGCGTGTCGACCTCGCCCCGGAGCGCGGTGATCTCGTCTCCCTCGCCGGCAGACGCCGGCAGGGCCGTGCAGATCAGGAACAGGCTCAGCCAGACCGCCGGACTCCAGAGCGTTCCACGCATGCTCGTCTCCTCCCCCCTCACTCGAGAATCACCAGAACGTCGCCCGGGTTGACGGCCTCGCCTGCCGTCACCCGCACCTCTTTCACGGTGCCGCCCGCCTTCGCCCGGAACTCGTTCTCCATCTTCATCGCCTCGATCACGAGGAGGGGATCCCCGGCCTTGACAACGTCGCCCGCGCGGACCGCGACCTGCGTGACCCGTCCCGGCATGGGCGCCTTCACGATCTGACCGCCGGGGCCGCCCGGCGCACCGCCTCGGGTCCGGATGATATGCCGCGTCTCTTCCTCGATCTCGATGCGGTAGATCTCGCCCGCGACGTCCACGACGAAGACGCTGTCCTCGGCCGCCACGTCGGCCACGTACGATGCGCCGCCGATCAGGAGCGAGGCGATGCCCCGCGGGCTCAGGCTCGCGTCGACGTCCCACACCTCGCCGCCGATCGTCACGCGGAAGCGGCCGCTCTCCCCGGTCACCTCGATCATCTCGGTCGAGCCGTCGAGCGTCGCCGCGAACCTCATCGGCGCGCGACCGCCTCCCGCCCTGGACTCACGGGCGGATCGACCCCCAGCCCGGCCGCGTGGCGAGACGCCAGGCGCCGGCCGAGGGAGATAGCGGGGCGGCGGGGGCCCGGCCCGCCCGCCCGTATGCCGTGAGCGCCGCCGCGATCAGCGCCACCGATCGGTGCCGTCCCTCGGCGGCCTTGAACCCCGGCAGGACCCGGTCGAGGAGGGCGGTCGAGAGCTCGCCCGCCCTGAATTCCCGGTCGCCGAGCAGGTGCTGGAGCACCGGGATCGTCGTGTGCACCCCGACGATCTTGTACTCGGCGAGGGCGCCCGCCATGCGGCGGATCGCGGTGTCGCGGTCCGCGCCCCACACGATCAGCTTGGCGATGAGCGTGTCGTAGAAGCGCGGCACCGTGCAGCCCTCGTACACCCCCGAGTCGTTGCGCACCCAGGGGCCGGCCGGCGCGCGTAGCCCCGTGATCCTGCCGGGCGAGGGCATCCACCCGGCGAAGGGGTCCTCGGCGTTGATGCGGCACTCGATGGCCCACCCCCGGAAGCGCACGTCGTCCTGGGCGTAGCCGAGGCGCTCGCCGGCGGCGATGCGGAGCTGCTCGCGGACGAGGTCGATGCCGGTCACCATCTCGGTCACCGGGTGCTCGACCTGCAGCCGCGTGTTCATCTCGAGGAAGTAGAAGTTCCCCGCGCGATCGACGAGGAACTCCACGGTCCCGGCATTGACATAGCCCGCGGCGGCCGCCACCACGCAGGCCGCCTCCCCCATCCGGGCGCGCATGGCGTCGTCCACGAAGGGCGACGGCGACTCCTCGATCAGCTTCTGGTGCCGCCGCTGGATCGAGCATTCGCGCTCGCCGAGGTGCACGACGTTGCCGCGCGCGTCCGCCAGGATCTGCATCTCGATGTGCCGCGGCTCGGGAATGTAGCGCTCGATGTAGATCGAGCTGTCGGCGAACGCGCTCCCCGCCTCCGAGCGCGCCATGCGGAGGGCCGAGGGCAGGTCGCTCTCGCTGGTCACGAGCCGCATGCCCTTGCCGCCGCCGCCCATGGCCGCCTTGATCATCACGGGATACCCGACGTCTCGCGCGGCGCGGGCGGCTTCCGCGTCGTCGGCGACGGGCGCCGCCGTACCCGGGACGATCGGCACCTTCAGCTCGGCCGCGAGCCGCCGCGCGGCGGTCTTGTCCGACATCGCGCGCATCGCCCGCACCGGGGGCCCGACGAAGATCAGGCCGGCCGCCAGGCAGGCCTCCCCGAACAGTGGGCTCTCGGAGAGGAAGCCATACCCCGGGTGAATCGCGTCGGCCCCGGCGGCCTTCGCGACCTGCACCACGCGATCGATCGCCAGGTAGCTCGCCGCCGGCTCCGGGGGGCCGATCGCGTAGGCCTCGTCGGCCATGAGCACGTGGAGCGACTCCCGGTCGGCCTCCGAGAAGACGGCCACCGTCGCGATGCCGGCCTCCCGGCAGGCCCGGATCACCCGCACCGCGATCTCGCCGCGATTCGCGATCAGCAGCTTGTTGATACGCGCCTCACCGGGGACGCGATCGGGTCACCGCAGTCCGCCGACCGCCGACAGCGACGGGCCGCCACCGCAGTCATGCGGATGCCTCGCAGCCACCGTCCGATTCTCGCCGCAGGACTCATGCGCGCGGCCGACGGCATGCGTCAGCGGGACAGGATTTCGAGGGCGCTGAAGAAGTAGGGGATCTCGAAGGCCGCGGACTCGGGCGAGTCGGAGCCGTGCACCGCGTTCGCCTCGACGGAGGTCGCGAAGTCCTTCCGGATCGTCCCCGCCGCCGCCTTCGCGGGGTCCGTCGCGCCCATGAGATCCCGGAGCCGGGCGATCCCGTCCTCGCCCTCGAGCACCAGGGGCATCGCGGGTCCCTGGCTCATGAACGCGCAGAGGCTCTTGTAGAACGGCCGCTCCCGGTGCACGGCGTAGAAGTCTGCCGCCTGCTCCTCCGTCATGTGCACGAGCCTGGCCGCCAGGATCCGGAAGCCGGCCCGCTCGAAGCGGGCGATGATCTGGCCGGCCACCCCCTTGGCCACGGCGTCCGGCTTGATGATGGTCAGTGTGCGCTGGATCATGACCTTCCCAGGACCTCCGCGACCCGCCTGCCCATGTCGGCCGGACTCTTGACGAGGACGGCGCCGGCCGCCGCGAGCGCCTGCATCTTCTCGGCCGCCGTGCCCTTGCCGCCGGCGATGATCGCCCCCGCGTGCCCCATGCGGCGGCCGGGCGGCGCCGTCTGCCCGCAGATGAACGCGATCACGGGTTTCTTCACGTGGGCCCGGATGAAGGCGGCGGCCTCTTCCTCCGCGGAGCCGCCGATCTCGCCGATCAGCATGATGGCGTGCGTGTCGGGATCGCCGTCGAACAGCCGGAGCACATCGATGAAGCTCGTCCCGGTGACCGGGTCACCCCCGATGCCGACGCAGGTCGACTGCCCGATTCCGCGCTGCGAGAGCTGGTGCACGACCTCGTACGTCAGCGTCCCGCTCCGGGACACCACACCGACGTGCCCCTCCCGGTGGATGTGGCCCGGCATGATGCCGACCTTCGCCTGACCCGGCGCGATCAGTCCCGGGCAGTTCGGTCCGATCAGCCGGCTCTGCGTGCCGGCGAGAAAGTGCTTCGCCCGCACCATGTCCGCCACGGGAATGCCCTCGGTGATGCAGACGATCAGCGGCACCCTGGCCTCCACCGCCTCCATCACCGCGTCCGCGGCGCCGGCCGGCGGCACGAAGACGAGGGCGCAGCTGGCCCCTTCGTTCTCGACCGCCTCGCTCACCGTGTTCCAGACGTGGAACCCTTCGTGCGTGGTGCCACCCTTGCCCGGCGTCACCCCGCCGACGACGCTGGTCCCGTACTCCTTGCAGCGGGCCGCATGAAACGCCCCCTCGCGCCCCGTGATGCCCTGGACGACGACGCGCGTCTGCCTGTCGACGAGGACGCTCATCTCGCCAGCGCCACG
>CAZWXA010000002.1:0-32564 GCA_964637755.1 uncultured bacterium
GTTCCTCCAGTTCGCGCTCCGGGGGGTCACGCTCCAGAGCCAGCGGCTCCTGACCGAGATCCAGCATGAGATCTCCAAGGGACTCTTCAGAAATCTCATGCTGGATCTGTTCGGCCTGCTCAAGACGCCGAAGAAGCGCGTCATCGCCGAGCGCCAGCTCGAGATCCTGAAGCTGCTGCTCGAGGTCGAGGGGATGGACTGGCAGGAGGTCATCCGGCGTACGTCGTCCGTCTACGCGACGCTCCGTAACCCGTTGAAGGCGCTCGTGCGTGACGTCAGCAGTCTGAGTGGCCTCGGGGCGGTCACGGTCGAGAAGCTTGGCGAAGGCCGCTTCCGGCTCAGGGTCCGCCTCGAGTGGCCAATGGAGATCACGGAGACGGCGTTCTTCGAGAAGTTGAAGCAACTCTCCAAAGCCAAGACCCATTCCTTCCTGCGGTAGGAGCCTGGCACCTTCGAGTCGCCGCGCGCACACCACCCTCCGTCGGCAGGCCAAGGTGATCCGGGACCACCCCGCGTCGCGCTGACAACTGGTTCCGGCCCGAACCTAGACTAGCTTAGCTGCCGAGCTCCCAGCGCGAGACCGCGTTCGCGACGAGGGATTCCCGGACGCGGCCACCCTTCTCGAGCGCGCGGAGGTGTGACTCCACCGACATGGCAGCGACCGGGTGGAGCGTCTCCGGCACTCCGGCGTACACGCGCCGCACGACCTCGGGAATCGTGCGGCACCCGTCGCCGAGCGCCGCGAGGATCTGCCGCTCCCTGAGCAGCCGGTGCTCGATGTACTCGCTGATGATCCCCGGCGCGTCCTCGATGACGGGGCCGTGCGCGGGGTAGATCCGGCGGACCTCGAGCTGCTGGAGCCGTCTGAGCGAGGCCAGGTAGTCTCCGAGGTCACCGTCGTCAGGCGGAATGACCGTCGTCGAGCCGCCGAGGATCACGTCGCCCGTGAAGAGGGCTTGCTCCTCGACGAAGTAGTAACAGAGGTGATCGGACGCGTGGCCCGGCGTGTGGACCGGGATCAGCGTCACCTCCTCCCCGTGGACCGTCTGGCCATCGCGCAGGTCCTCGACGGGTTCCGGGAGCCCGCCGTCGCGATGGCGCATCTTCGAGACGCGGATGCCGGGAAAGCGCTCGCGCAGGTGGGGCACGCCGCCCATGTGGTCGCGGTGACGGTGCGTCAGCAGGATCCGCGAGGGGCCCGCCCAGCCGCGGCCGCCGAGGTAGGCGTCGAGGGTCGCGATGTACCCCGGCACGCCCGCCCCCGTGTCGATCAGGATCGGATCGCGCGACCCGACGAGGTAGGTGTTGGTCCCCGGTCCCGTCATGAGCCCGGGGTTCAGGCCGAGGACCCGGCCCACGCGGTCACTCGGAGACGCGGTGATCGGGAAATCGGGGTCGATCCAGCTCATGCGACTCCCAGGTAGCGACCCTTCACGTCCTCGTCCGCCGCCAGTTGCTCGGGGGACCCATCGTACACGATCCGTCCCTTGCTCATCACGTACACCCGGTCGGAGACCCCGAGCGCCAGCGGGAGGTTCTGCTCCACGAGCAGCAGGGGGAGCCCCGCTCGCTTCAGGCCGATCAGCACCCGCCCGACGTCCCGGACGATCTGGGGCGCGAGACCTTCGGACGGCTCGTCGAGCACCAGCAGGCGGGGGTTGGTGAGGAGCGCGCGCCCGATGGCGAGCATCTGCTGCTCGCCGCCCGAGAGGGTGCCGCCGCTCTGCCGCGCGCGCTCGCGGAGCCGCGGGAAGATGTCGAGCACGCGCTCGCGGGTCCACGGACCGGGCCGCTCGGCGAAGACGAGGTTCTCCGTCACGGAAAGCGGCGCGAAGATCCGGCGCCCCTGCGGGACGAGGCCGATGCCGCGCCGGGCGATCAGGTGCGCCGGCAACCGGTGGATCGGGTGCCCGTCGAGCTCGATCCGGCCGCTCCGCGGGCGCTCGAAGCCGACGATGCTCCGCACCAGCGTGGTCTTTCCCGCGCCGTTCCGCCCGAGCAAGGCGACGGCCTCGCCCGCTCCGACCCGGAGGCTCGCCCCGCGGAGCACGTGGCTCTCGCCGTAGAACGTGTGGATCTCGTCGACCTCGAGCATCACGTGCCGCCCTCGGTCCCGAGGTAGACCTCGTAGACTCGGGAATCCGCCCGGACGGCCTCGGGCGTCCCTTCGGCCAGCACCTCGCCGTGATGCAGCACGGTGACGCGGTCGGCGAGCGAGAAGACCACGTCCATGTCGTGCTCGATGATCATGAGCGTGATGTCGCGCGGGAGTGCCGCGAGGAGGCGGGTCATCTGCTCCGTCTCGTCCGGCGACATGCCCGCCGTGGGCTCGTCGAGGAGCAGGAGCCGGGGCCGGGTGGCGAGCGCGATGCCGATCTCGAGCTGCCGCTGTTCCCCGTAGGACAGGCGGCCGGCCGGGAGATCGAGCCGGCCGGCGAGCCCGACCGGCTCCGCGGCGTCGCGAACGGCGGCCCGCGACGCCACCGAGTCGGGCGGCGCCCCGAAGAGCCGGTAGCCCTCGCCCGATCGAGCCCCGCCGGCGAGCCGGAGGTTCTCCCCGACCGAGAGCTTCGGGAACACGTTCGTCCGCTGGAAGGAGCGGGCGATCCCTCGCCGCGCGACGGCGTGGGGCGGGAGACCGCTGATCTCGCCGCCGTCGAACTCGATGTGGCCAGTGGAGGGCGCCAGCTCTCCCGTGATCAGGTTGAAGAGCGTGGTCTTGCCGGCGCCGTTCGGCCCGATGATCGCGCGGCGCTCGCGGGGCAACACCTCGAGCGTCACGCGGGTCAGGACGCCCAGCGCGGCGAAGCGCCGCGTCAGGGACTCGCAGCGCAGGATCGGGCGCGTCACGCGCGCCGCTTCGCCTCCCGGCGAACGATCCCGAGGAGCCCCGCCGGCGCCCAGAGCACGAACCCGATGAACACCGCACCGAGGATCAGCATCCACCGCTCGGTGTAGGAGCTGACGAGGCTCTGCAGGACGATGAACCCGGCCGCGCCCAGCACGGGCCCCCCGAGCGTTCCCGCCCCGCCGATGATCACCATCAGGAGCACCTCCCCCGAGGTCGTCCAGAAGAGGGCCTCCGGCGAGATGTAGCCGTTGAACTGCGCGTAGAGCGCGCCCGCGATTCCCGCGACGGTTCCCGCCACGACGAACGCCACCAGCTTGAACCGGGCCACCGCGTAGCCCACGGCGACCATGCGGTGCTCGTTGTCCTCGATCCCGCCGAGGACGCGCCCGAACGGCGACCGGACGATCCGGTGAAGCGCGAGCGCCGCCAGCACGAAGACGGTCACGACGTAGAGATGGAAGACGGAGGTCCGGTCCAGGTCGACCCCGGGGAGCCTCGGCCGCGGCACGCCCGGGAGGCCGTCCGACGACCCGAGCCAGGCGGCGCTGAACGCGGCAGCGTAGAGCATCTGCGAAAACGCGAGCGTCAGCATGATGAAGTACACGCCGCTCGACCGGATCGACAGGGAGCCGATCACGAGAGCCGCCCCGGCGGCGGCGAGGGCCGGCAGGAGCAGCGCCGACGTGAGGGACGGCGACCAGTGCTTGAGCGCGAGCGCCGCCACGTACCCGCCGAGCCCGAAGAAGGCGGAATGGCCGAGCGAGATCATCCCCGCGTAGCCCATGAGCAGGTCGAGGCTCATGGCGAAGATGCCCCAGATGAGGATCTCCTGGACGAGCTTCACCGGGTAGCTCCCCGCGAGCCACGGCAGTGCCGCCACCGCGCCGAGCGCCGCCAGGGCCAGGAGCTTACCGCTGCGCATGTCCGAAGAGGCCCCGCGGGCGCGCGAGGAGGACGAGGGCCATCACGCCATAGATGACGAACATGGAGGTATCCGGGAGCCACGCCTTGCCGAACGTCTCCGCCTGGCCCAGGATCAGGCTCCCCGCGAGCGACCCCTTGAGGCTGCCCAGGCCGCCGATCACGACGACGATGAGACAGCGGACGAGGATCTCGACGCCCATTCCCGGGTAGGCCGCCTGGATCGGCACGGCGATCACCCCGGCGACGGCGGCGAGTCCCGCGCCGAGGGCAAAGACTCCGGTGAACACCCTGTGCACGTCGACGCCGAGCCCCGCGGTCATTTCCCGGTCGTAGACGCCGGCGCGCACGACGGCGCCGAGCCGCGTCCGCTCCATCAGCAGCCAGAGAAGGAGGGCCACGCCGAGGCCAAAGGCGATGACGAAGAGCCGGTAGGACGGGAAGCGCACGCCCGCGAGGGTCACCGAGCCCGCCAGCCCGGACGGCGGGGCGATCGACCGGACGTGGGCGCCCCAGATCCACTTCACGAGATCGTCGAAGAGGTAGATGAAGCCGAAGGTGAGCAGCACCTGGGCGTTCGGGCCGCGGGCGTAGAGCGGGCGCAGGCAGGTCCACTCGAGCAGGGCCCCGACCAGGGCGACCAGCAGCGGCGCCACCGCCAGCGCCGTCCAGAAATCCCGCGTCAGGCCCACCACGGCGACGCCGCCGTAGGCGCCGAGCGTGTAGAACGAGCCGTGGGCGAGGTTGATGACCTCGAGCATGCCGAAGATGAGGGTGAGCCCGACGGAGAGGAGGAAGAGCAGCATGCCGTACTGCAGGCCGTTCAGGGCCTGAGCGAAGACCTCCGGGAGGACGGTCAGGAGCTCACCCGGGAAGGGTGCAACCGGTGCCGGGGTCCCTCACGTTCGCGACGCGGTCGATCACGACGTTGGCCAGCTCGCCCCCGACCTCCCGCACCTCGCGGACGTAGATGAAGGGCTGGATCACGTTCTGCGTCCTGGGATCGAACCGGAAGCGGCCGCGCGGGCTGTCGAACTCGACCGCCCGCATCGCCTCGATCAGCCGGTCCTTGTCCCGGGTGTCGCCGCCCGTGGCCCGGAGGGCGTGGACGATCACCTGCGCCGTGTCGTGGCCCTGCACGGCGAAGCCGTCGGGGGTCTTCCTGAACTTCTCCCTGAACTCGCGCACGAACTGCCGGTTCGCCGGATTGTCGAGGAGCGTCGAGTAGAAGTGCCCGGTGACGACGCCGAGCGCCGACTTCCCCTGGGCCGGAAGCACGTCCGTCTCGGTGAGGAACCCTGCCCCGCAGAGCCGGGACCGCGCCTTGAGCCCGAACTCGTCGTACTGCTTGACGAAGCGGACCGCCTGCGAGCCGGAGTAGAACGCGTACACCACCTTCGGGGCGGCCTGGTTGATCTTGGTCAGGAACGGGGCGAAGTCCTCGTTGACGGGGAAGGGCGTGTAGTCCTCGCCGACGATCTTGCCGCCGGCGGGCAGGAAGGTCTCCTTGAACGCCTTCATCATGTCGAAGCCCGCCGAGTACTTCGGCGCGATCAGGTAGGCCTCGCGGCCCACGTGCGCGGCCACCCAGCCGCCCATCGGCCAGTTGGGCTGCCAGTTGGAGAACGAGGCGCGGAAGATGTACCGCGAGCAGCGCTCGCGGCTGATCTCGTCGTTGCCGGCGTTGGCCACGATGAGGATCTGCCGCGCCTGGTGCACCGTGTCGCGGATGGCGGCGAGGACGCCGCTGGAGACGGGCCCGACCAGGAAGTCCACCGCGTCGCTCTCGATCAGCTTCTTGGTCTTCCGGAGCCCGACCTGCGGGTTGACCTCGTCGTCCTCCTTGATCAGCTCGACCCGGCGGCCGGCGATGGTCCAGTTCTCGCGGTCGAGGACGAGCTGCACCCCCTCGGTGATGCTCTCGCCGAGCACGGCGTAGACCTTGGAGTACGGGAGCACGAGACCGATCTTGAGCGGTCTGGGCTGGGCCGCGAGACGTCGCAGCGGTGCCCCCGCCACCGCGCCCGCGGCCACGGCCGCGGTTCCGCCGAGAACCATCCGCCGTCTGATCGGATCCATCGCGCCTCCCGGAGGAGCGGCGTCAGCCGCCGAGCTTTCGTTTGACCGCGTCGGGGATCGACCTCGCGCGGAGGCGCTCGCCGGGCCGCGCCGGCCGCCCGACCCAGGCACGCCGCTCGAAACCGGTCGCGCAGAGCGTCGGCCCTGCCGAGGCCCGGTGATCGACCCTGAAGGTCTTGTCGGTGATGTCGGTCACCTCGCACTCGATGGTGACCGTGTCTCCGAGCCGGACGGGCGCCAGGAAGGTCGCGCCGGCCTCGACGACGGGGACGCCGACGATGTCGTGGTCGCGGAACGAGCGCTCCCACGGCTCGCCCATGCGAGCGAAGAGCGCTCCGGTGCCGACGTCGAACCACTCGAAGAAGCGCGGGTAGAAGGCGATCCCCGCGGGGTCGCACTCGCTCCAGCGCACGGCGAGCGTCAGGGTGTGCTTCAGCACGCCGAACAGCGGGCGGGCGGGGGGGCGACCGCCGCCGTCCCGGGGGCCGCGGAGCGATCGATCCCGGCTTTCACGCCGGCCGCCCGGTCGCCGCCGGCACGCTCGCCGCGGGCGGTCGGGAGCGAAACGGCCGGACAGCCTGGCTCGGCGGTGCGGTGCAGGAAGCGACCGGCCAGTCGCGTCATGCCGCCCATGATAGGGGCGGCCTAGAGATTAATCAATTGGGCCACGCGCTCGCGGTGGTGCGTGGCATCGCCGAACTCGAACTCCGACCCCTTGGCGCGCTTGAAGTAGAGGTGGAGGTCGTGCTCCCAGGTGAAGCCGATCCCGCCGTGCAGCTGGATCCCCGCCGCCGACACCCGGCGGTAGGCGTCGCTGACGTAGGCCTTGGCCATGGAGGCGGCCAGCGCCGCCTCCGGGGCGTTCTCGTCGACCGCCCACGCGGCGTAGTAGGTGATCGACTTGGCGTTCTCGACCTCCACCAGCATGTCGGCGGCCCGGTGCTTGACACCCTGGTAGGACCCGATGGGCCGGCCGAACGCCACCCGGATCTTGGCGTACTCCGTGGTCATCTCGAGCACGCGCTGGGCCCCGCCGCACATCTCGGCGCACAGCGCCACGGTGGCGCGCTCGATGACCCGCCCGAGGGCACGCCACCCGGTCCCCTCGCCCCCCAGCAGCGCGTCGCGGGGAACCGCCACGCCGCTCAGCGTGACCTCGCAGAGCTTGCGGGTCTGGTCCATGGTGGGCAGGAGGGTGACCGCGACGCCCGCCGCCGTCCTCGGGACGAGGAAGAGGCTCACGCCCTCATCGGGATTCCGGCCGGCCGTGGTCCGCGCCACCACCACGAGCGCGTCGGACACGTGCGCGTCGGGGACGAAGAGCTTCGTGCCCGAGAGCGTGAACCCGCCGCCGGTCTCGACGGCGGTCAGGGTCACGCCCTGCGAATCCCAGCGCGCGTTCGGCTCCGTCCACGCCAGCGTCACCCGCGCCGCGCCCGAGGCGATCCGCGGCAACCACTCCCGCTTCTGCGTCTCGCTGCCCGCCTCGAGGAGGCAGAGTGAGCCGAGGAGCACGGTCGAGAAGTAGGGCCCCGGTATCACCGCGCGCCCCATCTCCTCCATCAGCACCACAAGGTCGACGACACCCAGGCCCACCCCGCCGTACGCCTCGGGGAGGATCAGGCCCAGCCATCCCTGCTCCGCGAGCTTGGCCCAGAACGCGGGCGTCGTGCCTTCCTCGGTCGCCATCATCCGGCGCACGAACCCGGAGGGGCACTCGTTCTCGAAGAACTTGCGCGCGGTCGACCGCAGCAGTTCCTGCTCCTCGCTGAATCCGAAGTTCATCCCGATTTTCCCTCGCGGGGGGGTGGGCACCCGGGCTGACGCCCGCCCGCCCCCCATCGCTCTTCACCTATCCCTTGGGAAGGCCGAGGACGCGCTCGCCGATGATGTTCTTCTGGATCTCGGTGGTCCCGCCCTCGATCGAGTTGGCGCGCGAGCGCAGGAACGCGTGCTGCCAGAGCCCGCCCTCCACGGCCCAGTCCGTGCCCTTGGTGAGCTGCGAGTACGGTCCCTGCATCTCCATCGCGAGCTCCTGCAACCGCTGGTGTGTCTCCACCCAGCCCATCTTGCCCGTCGATGCCTCGGGACCCGGCACCTCGCCGCGGAGGAGGCGGGTGATGGCGCGTGCGCCGGTATAGCGCAGGCACTCGGTATCGATCCAGAGCTGCGCGATCTTCTGGCGCATCAGGGGATCCTTGGTGATGCTCGCGCCGTTCTTCTCGAGTCGCCGCGCCATCTCGATCAGCCCGTCGAGCGCGATCCGGAGCCGCTGCTGGAGCCCGAAGCCGAGGGCCAGCCGCTCGTACATGAGCGTCGTCATGCCCACGGCCCATCCGTTGTTCAGGCCCCCGAGGACATGCGACTCGTGGACGCGGACATTGTCGAAGAACACCTCGTTGAACTCCGCGTCTCCCGTGATCTGCCGGAGGGGCCTGACGCTCACTCCGGGCAGGTGCATGTCGAGGAGGAAGTAGGTGATCCCCTTGTGCCTGGGCGCGTCGGGGTCGGTCCGGGCGAGCAACATCATCCAGTCCGCGACGTGCGCGAGCGAGGTCCACACCTTCTGCCCGTTGACGACGTAGTACTCGCCGTCCTTCACCGCCCGGGTCTGGAGCGCCGCCAGATCCGAGCCGGCGTTGGGCTCGGAGTAGCCCTGGCACCAGATCTCCTCGCAGGAGAGGATCCTCGCGGGATGGCGGCGCTTCTGCTCCTCGGTCCCGTAGGCGATGATCGTCGGCCCGGCCATGCCGATGCCGAGGATGTTCAGCACCGGCGGCGCCTTCGCGGTGGCCAACTCCTGGTGGAGGATCATCTCCTCCATGAAGGTCAGGCCGCGACCGCCGTACTGCTTGGGCCAGGTGAGCCCGAGGAAGCCGGCCTCGTGGAGCTTCTTCTGCCACTCGCGCAGCAGGTCGTACGCTTCGGGCCGCGGGATGTCCGACGACGCCATCATGCGGGCCGTCCACTCGCGGGGCATGTTCCGCCCGAGCCAGGACCGGACTTCGTCCCGGAGGGACTGCTGTTCCGGAGTCAAGGTGAGATCCATCGGCCCCTCCCTGATCGACGGCGGCTCGAAGACTGAACCACGGTTCAGCGCATTCTATGGGCCCGCTTCCGGAGAAGTCAAGGCAGAGTGGAGCGTCCTTCGCCCACCCACGGGCGGCGGGGTGATCCTCGAGCCTCGGCTCGCGAGCCGGCCGGACGGGCGACACCGAGAGGGCGGGCCTGCTCCCCGGAGCCGGGGCGGTCCGCGAGGCCGGCCTCGCGGCGCACCAGGCCGCTGGTGCCCGCCGGGCGAACTTTCGGAACCGGTCGTCCGGTCAGCTCTGCTATAATTTTTCCCTGCCCGCATGAACATCTGCGTCGTCGGAACAGGATACGTCGGGCTCGTCACGGGGGCGGTCTTTGCCGACCTCGGCAACGACGTCGTCTGCGCCGACAAGGACGCCCAGAAGATCGCCGCCCTGTGCGCCGGGCGGATGCCGATCTACGAGCCCGGGCTCGAGGAGATGGTCACTCGCAATACCGCCGACGGCCGCCTGTCGTTCACCACCGACCTGACCGGCGCGGTCCACCGATCCGAGATCGTCTTCATCGCGGTCGGCACCCCGTCCAAACCGGACGGTGAGACCGACCTCGGCGCTGTCGAGGAGGTCGCCAAGGGCATCGGCCGAGCCATGGAGCGCTACACCGTGGTGGTGAACAAGTCGACGGTGCCGGTCGGCACCGGCGAGTTCGTTCGCGACGTGATCGCGCGCCATCAGGCGAGGGCGGTCGCGTTCGACGTGGTGTCGAACCCCGAATTCCTCCGGGAGGGCTCCGCGATCGAGGACACGCTGCGTCCGGACCGGATCGTGATCGGCGCGCCCAGCCAGCAGGTCGCCATGACCCTGCTCGAGCTGTACGCGCCGCTCGAGCGGCCGATGATCATCACGGACGTGCCGTCGGCGGAGATGATCAAGTACGCCTCGAACGCGTTCCTTGCCTGCAAGATCTCCTTCGTCAACGCGATCGCGAACATCTGCGAAGCGGCGGGCGCCGACGTGACGCACGTCGCCAAGGGCATGGGCCTCGACGCCCGGATCGGCCCGGCCTTCCTCCAGGCCGGCCTCGGGTATGGCGGCTCCTGCTTCCCGAAGGACGCGGAATCGCTGGTCCACACGGCGGCGCGCCTCGGCTACGACTTCAAGTTCCTGCGCGCCATGGCCGAGGTGAACCGGGATCGCGTGCGCCACTTCGTCGAGACCCTGGCCAAGGCCCTCGGCTCGCTCGACGACAAGGTGGTCGCGGTCCTCGGCCTCGCCTTCAAGCCCAACACGGACGACATGCGCGAGGCCAGGAGCGTCGAGGTGATCCAGCGGCTGCTCGCCGCGGGGGCGACCGTTCGCGCCTACGATCCCGTCGCCATCGACAACGCGCGCGCCGTCCTCCCGCCCGCGGTGCAGTACGCGGGCTCGGCGTACGAGGCGGCGGAGGGGGCGGATGCCGTGGCGCTGGTCACCGAGTGGAACGAGTTCAAGTTCATCAACCTCGAGCGCCTGCGCTCGGCCATGCGTCGGCCCGTCGTCCTCGATGGCCGCAACATCTGGGAACCGGAGCGCATGCGGCGTCTCGGATTCGAGTACCACTCCGTCGGGCGCAGACCCGTGAACCCGTCCTAGCTGCCAGCGGCCCGATGCGCGTGCTCGTCACGGGCGGAACGGGCTTCCTCGGCTCGCATTTGTGCGAGTTCCTCCTCGCGCAGCGGCACGAGGTGGTCTGCATGGACAACCTGCTGACCGGCGCGCTCGACAACATCGCCACCCTGGCGGCCAGGCCGGGGTTCTCGTTCATCCGGCACGACGTCACCGAGCCCATCGATCTGGACGGGCCCCTCGACTACGTGCTGCACTTCGCCAGCCCCGCGTCACCGCACGATTACCTCGAGATGCCCATCCAGACGCTGAAGGTCGGGGCGCTCGGCACCCACAAGGCGCTCGGCCTCGCCAAGGCCAAGCGGGCGACGTTTCTCCTCGCGTCGACCTCGGAGGTCTACGGCGACCCGCTGGTCCACCCGCAGCGCGAGGACTACTGGGGCAACGTCAATCCGATCGGGCCCCGCGGCGTCTACGACGAGGCCAAGCGGTTCGCCGAGGCGATGACCATGGCCTATCATCGGTTCCACGGGGTCCAGACCCGTATCGCGCGGATCTTCAACACCTATGGCGAGCGGATGCGACTCAACGACGGGCGGGCGATCCCGGCGTTCATGACCCAGGCGTTGACCGGCCGCCCCGTCACCGTCCACGGCGACGGCTCGCAGACGCGGTCGTTCCAGTACGTCTCGGATCTGGTCGACGGCATCTGGCGCCTGATGCGGTCGCCGGTGACGGACCCGGTCAACCTCGGCAGCCCGCACGAGATGACGCTCCTCGAGCTGGCGAAGAGGATCGTTTCCCGGTGCGGCTCGCCGAGCGAGATCGTGTTCGGGCCGCTGCCCGAGGACGATCCGAAGGTCCGCCAGCCCGACATCACCCGGGCGCGGACGCTCCTGGGCTGGGAGCCGCGGGTGGACGTCGACGAGGGGCTCGGGCGGACCCTCGCGTGGTTCCGGGCCCGGCTCCCCTCGTGAACACGCTGGTCACGGGCGGTGCGGGATTCATCGGGTCCCACGTCGTCGACCGGCTGCTCATCCGCGGGCACCGGGTCGACATCGTCGACAACCTCAGCACGGGCCGGCGGGCGCTCGCCAATCCCTCGGCGCGGCTCCACGTCGCCGACATCAGGAGCAGCCGGCTCCCCGCGGTCCTCGCCGAGGCGCGGCCCGAGGTCGTCATCCACCTCGCCGCCCAGGTCGACGTGCGGCGCTCCGTCGTCGACCCCGTGTTCGATGCGAGCGTCAACGTCGTCGGCACGCTCAACCTGCTCGACTGCTGCCGCCGGGTGGGCGTCCGGCGGTTCGTCTTCGCGTCGAGCGGCGGCGCGATCTACGGGGACTGCGAGACGGTGCCGACCCCCGAGACGCAGCCCGCCCGCCCCGCCTCGCCCTACGGCGCCGCCAAGCTCGCGGCCGAGCACTACATCGCGGCGTGGGGGAACCTGACCGGCGCCACGGCCATGGCGCTCCGGTACGCCAACGTGTACGGCCCGCGGCAAAGCCCGCTGGGCGAGGCGGGGGTGGTTGCCATCTTCGCGGACCGGCTCATCGCGGGCCGGCCCTGCGTGATCAACGGCGACGGCGAGCAGACGCGCGACTACGTCTACGCCGAGGACGTGGCGGAGGCGACGGTGCTGGCGGCGACCGCGCCGCAGGCCGCCGGCGCGGTCAACATCGGCACCGGCGTCGAGGCGACGGTGAACGACATCTACCGGCGGCTGGCCCGGGAGGCCGGCGCGACCGTACCCGCCCATCACGGCCCGCCGAAGGCAGGCGAGCAGCGTCGGAGCGTGCTCGACGCGTCGGACGCGAAGCGGATCCTCGGGTGGACCCCGGCGACCGCGCTCGAGGCGGGCATCCACAGGACGCTGGAGTTCTTCCGCCGGGCGGCATGATCAGTCCGGGAGAGGAGGTGGCGCGATGATCGACGAGGAGCTGAAGGCCATCCTGGCGTGTCCGGCATGCAAGGGCTCCCTGCTCTTCGAGGAGACCCGCATCATCTGCCCCGCGTGCCGGAAGGCGTACCCGATTCGCGACGGCATCCCGGTGATGCTGATCAGCGAAGCGGAAGCGTGGACGCCCAGGCCGTAATCCTGGCCGGCGGCCAGGGCACCCGTCTGCACCCGCTGACGCGCGCGCGGCCGAAGCCCATCGTGCCCCTCCTCAACCGACCGTTCCTGCATTACCAGCTCGCGCTCCTCCGGCAGCACCGCGTCACCGACATCATCCTGTCCTGCTCCTACCGCGTCGACGACGTCCGCGCCGCGATGGGGACGGGAGACGCCGCCGGAGTGACGCTCCGCTACGTCGTCGAGGCCGAACCGCTCGGGACGGCCGGAGGCGTCCGCAACGCGGCCGATCTCGCGCGAGGCCGCCTGATCGTGCTCAACGGCGACATCCTGACCGACGCGGATCTCTCCGCGGTGCTGGCGTTCCACGAGGCGCGGGGATCGCGCACGACGATCTGCCTGATCCCCGTCGACGACCCGACCCCGTACGGGCTCGTCGAGACCGACGCGCGCGGGGCGATCCGGCGGTTCGTCGAGAAACCGCGGCCGGAGGAGATCACCACGAACATGGTCAACGCCGGCATCTACGTGATCGAGGCCGATCTGCTGCGGCGCATCCCCGCCGACCGCCCGGTCTCCATCGAGCGCGAGTTCTTCCCCGCGCTGGTGGCGGACGGCGTGCCGTGCCTCGGCTTCCCGCTCCGCGGCTACTGGCGCGACATCGGCAGTATCGAGGCGTACCGGGCCGCGCAGCTCGATCTGCTCGGAGGGCGCGTGGCGACGCCGCTCGTCCCGCCGGGGACCCTTCGCGACGGGTGCTGGGTCGGCCCCGACGTGGAGCTCGGTCCCGAGGTGTCCCTCGCCGGCCCCTCCGTGATCGGGGCGGGGGTGCGCGCGGAGACCGGCGCCCAGCTCGGTCCGCGGGCGGTGATCGGCGACGGCAGCCGCATCGCAGCGGGCGCGCGGGTCGAGGGCAGCATCCTCTGGGAGCGCGTCGTGATCGGCGAGCATGCGGTCCTGCGCGACTGCGTGATCGGCGCGGGCGCCATCATCGGCGCGCACGTCGACGCCGCGCCGGGCGTCGTGCTCCCGTCCGGCGCCATCGTCCCCGACCACGCGCGGCTCGTCAGCGGGCGTGCTATCCTGGGCCGGTGACGCTGGCTCGAATCCGGAATTTCTCCATCGTCGCCCACATCGATCACGGCAAGTCGACGCTGGCCGACCGTCTCCTGTCCCTGACCGGTACGATGGACGCCAAGAAGGCGGTCGACCAGGTGCTCGACTCGATGGATCTCGAGCGGGAGCGCGGGATCACGATCAAGGCACACACCGTGCGCCTCCTCTACCGGGCGCGGGACGGCGAGGAGTACACGCTGAATCTGCTGGACACCCCGGGCCACGTCGATTTCTCCTACGAGGTCTCACGCTCCCTCGCCGCCTGCGAGGGGGCCCTGCTGATCGTCGACGCCGCGCAGGGCGTCGAGGCCCAGACCGTTGCCAACTACTATCTCGCCGCGGACGCGGACCTGACCATCGTGCCCGTGATCAACAAGATCGATCTGCCCGCAGCGGACGTCGAGGGCACACGCCAGCAGATCACGGACCTGCTCGGCCTCGACGGCGACGAGGCGATCACGATCTCCGCCAAGTACGGGACCGGCGTGCCCGAGGTCCTCGAGGCCATCATCGGCCGCATCCCGCCACCCTCGGGCGACCCGGACGCGCCCCTCAAGGCGCTCGTGTTCGATTCGTTCTACGACTCGTACCAGGGGGTCGTCGTCTACGTGCGGCTCTTCGACGGCCGGGTGCGACCGGGCAGCCGCATTCTCCTCATGTCCAACGGGAGATCGTACGAGGTCCAGCAGGTGGGGGTCTTCTCGCCCGACATGCGCCCGGTCGACGAGCTCTCCGCGGGACAGGTCGGCTTCGTCACCGCCTCGATGAAGCGGGTCGCGGACGCCAAGGTGGGCGAGACGATCACCGAGCAGTTCCGGCCGACGGCGGCGCCGTTTCCGGGCTACCGCGACGCCAAGCCGATGGTCTTCGCGGGGCTCTATTCCATCGAGGACACGCAGTACGAGACGCTCCGCGACGCCCTCGAGAAGCTCCGCCTGAACGACTCCGCGTTCTCGTTCGAGCCGGAGACGTCCCTCGCCCTGGGGTACGGCTTTCGCTGCGGCTTCCTCGGCATGCTGCACATGGAGATCGTGCAGGAGCGCCTCGAGCGCGAGTTCGATCTGTCGCTCATCGTCACCGCGCCCAGCGTGCGCTTCAACGTCCTCACCACGGCCGGCGAGGTGGTCGAGGTCGACAACCCCGCGAAGCTGCCGCCCGCCGATCGCATCGACCACATCGAGGAACCGTACGTACGCGGCTCGATCTTCGTGCCCACGGAGTTCATGACCGCGATCTACAAGCTGGCCCAGGACAAGCGGGGGGAGCATCGATCGCTCGAGTACCTCGGCAAGCGGGTGCACATCATCTTCGACTTCCCCCTGTCCGAGATCGTGGTGGACTTCTACGACAAGCTGAAGTCGATCTCCAAGGGCTACGCGTCGTTCGACTACGACCTCGCGGACTTCCGCGAGTCGGATCTGGTCAAGCTCGACGTGCTGCTCAACGGCGAGCCGGTCGATGCGCTCTCCATCGTCGTCCATCGGGACCGCGCGCACGAGAAGGGCAAGGCCATCGTCGAGAAGCTTCGCGGCGTCATCCCGCGCCAGATGTTCGAGGTCGCCATCCAGGCGGCGATCGGCAGCCGTGTCATCGCGCGGGAGACCGTCAAGGCCATGGGCAAGAACGTGACGGCGAAGTGCTACGGCGGTGACATCACGCGCAAGCGCAAGCTGCTGGAGAAGCAGAAGGAAGGCAAGAAGCGCATGAAACAGGTCGGGCGGGTCGAGGTGCCACAGGAGGCGTTCCTGTCCGTGCTGAAGAGCTGACGATGGACGTGCAGGAGAAGACCCGGGACATCGCGCGCCCGGTGGAGGCGGTCCGGCGCAACAAGTCGCTCGTCCGCGAGTACGCCGAGGCCATCGGGATCGCCATCCTCCTGGCCCTGGTGATCCGGACGCTCATCGTCCAGGCCTTCACGATCCCGTCCGGCTCGATGATGGACACCCTGCTGGTGGGCGACTACATCCTCGTCAACGAGTTCCTGTTCGGCCCGGCGATCCCGCTCACCGACCGGCACGTTCCGGGCCTCCGCGACCCGCACCGCAGTGACATCATCGTGTTCAAGTATCCGCAGGACGAGAAGCGCGACTTCATCAAGCGGATCATCGGCACGCCCGGCGACCGGGTACAGGTCCGGGGCCACACGGTGTTCGTGAACGGCGAGCCGCTCGTGGAACCGTACGCGAAGGGCACGCGCGGGTCCACGCCGCGTGCCGAGCCCACCGGCTACTGCGGCTATGCCTATGGCTGCGAGCCGATCGTCGTCCCGCCCGACTCCTACTTCGTGATGGGCGACAACCGCGACAACTCCCAGGACAGCAGGTACTGGGGGTTCGTCAGGCGCGACAAGATCAAGGGCAAGGCGTTCCTCATCTACTGGTCCTGGGACAGCGACCGTCACTGGCTGCGCTGGCGGCGGCTGGCGAACTATATCCCTTGAACCGGGCATTGGCGTGCGGGCGTGGCCACGCCCATGCCCCGCCCCACCGACGGCCGTCGACAATTCTCGACGCCCGACGATACGGTCGATGATCGAGGCGACGAGCACCGCGAATCCGCTCGGCGTCCTTGCGGACACGGACCCCGTCGAGGCGTCCATCGGGCTCTACGTCCACGTCCCGTTCTGCGCCAGGCGATGCGCATACTGCTCCTTCAACACGGCGCCGCTTCTCGAAGGAGCGAGGGACCGGTACCTGCAGGCGCTCTGGCGGGAAGTCGATCTCGTGGCTCGCGCCCGCTGGGCGGCGCGCGTGAGCCTCGAGACGATCTTCTTCGGCGGCGGCACACCGTCGCTTCTCGAGCCCGCCGAACTGCACGGCATCCTCGATCGTCTGCGAAGGCGCTTCGCCGTGCGCGCCGACGCGGAGATCACGGTCGAGTGCAACCCCGAGAGCGTGAGCCGAGTCAAGCTCGATGCCTACCGGGCGTCGGGCGTCACGCGGGTCAGCCTCGGCGTCCAGTCGCTCGACGACACGGTCCTGCACCGGCTCGGCCGCCTGCACTCGGCCGCTGGCGCGCGGGAGGCGTACGAGACCGCCCGCGCGGCGGGTATCCCGCAGGTGTCCATCGACCTGATGTACGGGCTGCCGGGCCTCGACCTCGATGGATGGCAGCACACCGTCCGGGCCGTGCTCGACCTGGGCCCCGATCATCTCTCGGCCTACGGGCTCACGCTGGACAGCGGGAGCCGGTGGGCCGCCGAGGGGGTCGCCGGGCTCCCGGCCGAGGAGACCGTGGTCGAGCAGTACTGGGCGCTGGCGCGGGACGCCGCCGCCGGCGGCTACGAGCACTACGAGATCTCGAACTACGCGCTCCCGGGCGCTCGATCGCGGCACAACCAGATCTACTGGCGGCACCGGGAGTACCTGGCCCTCGGGCCCGGCGCCTGCGGATTCGTCGGCAACGTGCGCTACGGGAACGTGCGGTCGACCCAACGATACTGCGAGACCCTCGAGCGCGGGACGCTCCCGGTGGCGGAGCACGAGGTCCTGACCCGCAGCCAGCGCCTGGGCGAGCGGCTGATGCTCGGCCTGCGCGCGCGCGACGGCGTGCCCGCCGAGTGGCTCCGGGCTCGATCGGAGGACGATCCCGCGCTCCGCGCCCGGCTCGACACGTGGGAACGCGAGACGCTCCTGTCCGTCTCGGGCGGTCGCGCGCGCCTCACCGAGCGCGGCTTCCTGCTCTCCGATGCACTCTTCGTCGAGCTTCTGTGAGCGGGCGTGACGCCATCGACGTCCACGACGACCGGTGGGGGGTGTCGGGGAAGAGCGGCGGCCGCCCCCCCCGACGTTGACCGACTGTGGTCGCGGTCGAACGCGCATGGATGAGCGGCACCGACAGGTCCTGATCGCGGTCATCCGCGAGTACATCGACTCCGCCGAGCCAGTCGGGTCACGAGCGCTCGCGAAGCGGCACATGCCCACCCTCTCGCCGGCCACGATCCGCAACGCGATGGCGGACCTCGAGGACATGGGGTACCTGACCCAGCCGCACGCCTCCGCCGGCCGCGTCCCGACCGACACCGCGTATCGCTTCTACGTCGATTCGTTTCCCCCGCCGACGGCGGCGCCCGAGCAAGCGCCCTCGCGGGAGCACGGCGACGGCATCGATCGGCTGCTGGAACAGACGACGGCGCGGCTGTCCGAGACGAGCCACTTCACGGGCCTGCTCCTGGCCCCGCCGCTCAAGCACACGACCCTTGCGCGGGTCGACCTGATCCCGCTCGAGGGCGACCGCGTGCTCGTCGTGATCGTCACGGAGACCGGCTGGGTCACCGCCCGCGCGCTCGGTGTCCCGCCCAGCATCCCGCGGGACGACCTGCGCGACATCGGCCGCGAGATCACGCGGCGCGTCCGCGGGCGCACCGTCCAGCAGGTGCTCGACGACTACGCGGCGCCGGCCGATCCCCTGGACCCGCTGCGGATGCGCGTCGGCGCCCTGGTCGAGCAGATCCTCGCCGTCCTGGCGGAACGCACCCTCTACGTGAGGGGCACGACCAACATGCTCGATCACCCGGAGTTTCTCGACATCGCGGCGGTGCGCCAGATGCTGCGGACGTTCGAGCAGAAGGACCGCCTGATCGAGTTGCTCACGGGGCTGGCGCAGGGGGCCGGCGTGCAGGTGACGATCGGCGAGGAGAACCCGGTTCACGAGCTGCAGGGATGCACGCTGGTGACGTCCGCGTACACCTACCGGGGCCAGATCCTCGGTATTCTCGGGATCGTCGGGCCCCGGCGGATGCCCTATCCGCAGGTGATCTCGATCGTCGACAGCGCCGCGCACCAGATGAGCGAGCGCCTGTCCCGCCTCCGGCGGGATCTGTACCTCCCCTCCTGACGACGGGCGCCCACCCCCGCCCTGCTATACTTTGGGGGCATGACGCACGAAGAGCCCCCAGGAGCCGACACCGAGATCCGGGACCGCTCGAGCGAGGTGGAGCAGCTTCGCCGGGAGCTCCAGGAGAAGACCGATCGATACCTGCGGGCGCTGGCCGAGATGGAAAACGCCCGGCGCCGCTCCCAGCGGGAGCGGGACGAGTACATCCAGTACGCGAACGAGTCCCTGATCCGCGAGCTCGTTCCGGTGCTCGACAACTTCGACCGGGCGATCGAGGCCACGCGCGACGCCGGGGGTCCGGCCTCGATGGTCGAGGGGATCGAGCTCATCCAGCGGGAGCTGCTGAAGGTCCTCGAGCGGTTCGGTGTCGAGCAATACTCCGCCCTCGGTGCCACCTTCGATCCCACGCGGCACGAGGCGATGTCGCGCGTGGTCAGCGACGCGCACCCGGAGAACACCGTCGTCGGCGAGACGCTCCGGGGCTACCTCCTCAACGGGCGCGTCCTGCGCCCGGCCTTGGTCGCGGTGTGCGCCGCGCCCGACCCGGCCCCGGTGCCGGGAGCGCCCGACTGAGAGGGTGTGCGGAAATGCGCCGCGGGACCCCGGTGGGGGGTGTCGGCGGGGAACGGTGGTCGCTCCCTCCGACGTCGACTGAGGTCGCCTAGCCAGGTGCCGCGCGACTACTACGAAGTGCTCGGCGTCCCGCGGGGAGCGAGCGACGCCGAGATGAAGAAGGCCTACCGGCAGCTCGCGATGCGCTATCACCCCGACAAGAACCCGGGCGACGCCGAGGCCGAGAACCGCTTCAAGGAGGCCAACGAGGCGTACGCCGTGCTTTCCGATGCCGACAAGCGGGCGCAGTACGATCGCGTCGGCACGGTGTCGTCCGGCGTCTCCGGCTTCGGCGACGTCGGCACCCTGTTCGAGGACATCTTCGAGGGGTTCTTCTCCGGGGGCGGCCGCGGCCGCCAGCGGAGCCGGGCGGTTCGCGGGGAGGACCTGCAGTACGAACACAAGATCTCCCTGGAGGAAGCGGCGACGGGCGTCGAGACCAGGATCCAGATCCCCCGTCCTGAAACGTGCGAGACCTGCGGGGGCAGCGGCATCGAGCAGGGCAGCACGCGCGCGACCTGCCACACCTGCCAGGGACGCGGCGAGGTGCGCTACAACCAGGGCTTCCTCACCGTCGGCCGGACGTGTCCGCGCTGCGGCGGCGAGGGCGAGATCGTGACGAACCCGTGCACGACCTGTCGGGGAGAGGGTCGGGTCCGGCGCGAGCGGCAACTGCTGGTGAAGATCCCGGCCGGTATCGAAGACGGCATGCAGATGCGGCTCACCGGCGAAGGGGGGGGCGGCGCGCGCGGCGGGCCGCCCGGAGACCTCTACGTCGTGGTCCGCGTGGAGGAGCACGAGCGGTTCGTCCGGCGCGACGCCGACCTGCACACGGACGTTCGGCTCGCGTTTCCCCAGGCCGCACTCGGCACCGAGGTGGAGGTGCCCGTGCTCGGTGGAACGGCGAAGCTCAAGGTGCCGGCCGGCACCCAGCCACACGACGTGCTCCGTCTCCGGGCCAAGGGCATGCCGCACCTCCGCGGCCGCGGGCATGGTGACGCCTGCTATCGGGTCGTGCTGGAGGTCCCGCAGAAGCTCACCGCGAAGCAGCGCGAAGCGCTCGAAGCGTTCGAGGCCGCGATGAAGGACGAGGGGAGCTGGGTCAAGAAGATCCTCGGGGGCTGATGGCGCGGCCGTACTGGGAGCTGAGGGTTCCCCTGTCCGAGCACATCTCCGAGGGGCTCACGAACCTGGTCTGGGAACTCGGCGCCCTGGGCGTCGTCGAGGACGAGGGGTTGCGCGCGTTCTTCCCGCCCGACGTGGTGCCCGGCACCCTGGATGCCCGTGTCCGGGAGTACCTCGAGGACCTACGAGCGCTCGGCTTCTCGGTGGTCGACTCGCCGCCGGTGGTGACGCCGCTCGCCGACGAGGCCTGGGCAGAGGCGTGGAAGGCGTATTTCCGGCCGATCGAGGTGGGCACGCGGCTGCTCGTCGCGCCGCCGTGGGACGTCCCGTCGACATCGCGACTCACCATCGTGATCGAGCCCGGCCGCGCGTTCGGCACGGGCCACCACGGAACGACCGCCGGGTGTCTGGTCCTCCTGGAACGGCTCTGCGGCGCAGTCGGCCAAGCGCTCGACCTGGGAACCGGCTCCGGCATCCTGGCCATCGCCGCGGCGAAGCTCGGCGTCGAGCAGGTGCACGCCGTCGACAGCGACCCCGATGCGATCGCGGCGGCCGTGGCGAATGCCGCCCGAAACGGCGTGGCCGATCGGGTGCGCTGCGCCATGGCAGACGCGGCGGAGATCACCTCGGCCGGCGCGCCGCTCGTGGTCGCCAACCTTCTGGCGAGCACCCACCTCGGCTTCGGGGCGCTCTACGCCCGGCTGGTCGCCCCCGGCGGGAGGCTCCTCCTGGGCGGGATGCTCGATCACGAGGCCGCCGGCGTGACCGAGGCGCTCGGCACGCGGGGCTTCACGGCGAGCGACCGGGAGGTCGCCGACGGCTGGGCGAGCCTCACCTTTCGCCGATGGTGAGCCTCCGGCGCTTCCACGTCCAGCAGGGAGCCGTCGAGGGGGCGCGGCTCCGCTTCGACGCCGGCGAGGCCCGGCACATGCTTCGGGCCCTCCGCCTGGGGCCGGGCGACATGGTCGCCGCCCTCGACGGGAGCGGGCGTGAGTACACGGTGCGCCTCGATCGAGTGAGCCCCGACGCAGCGGTCGGAACGGTGCTCGCGTCGGCCGAGACCCGGGTCGAATCGCCGCTGGCAATCACCCTGGCCCAGGCGGTGCCGAAGGCCGACAAGTTCGCGACGATCGTCCGCGCGGTGACGGAGTTAGGGGTGGTCCGGATCGTCCCGATCATCAGCGAGCGCACGATCGTGAGGCCGGACTCGAAGCACTGGCCTGACCGCGTCAAGCGGTGGCAGCGCGTCGCGGCAGAAGCAACCAAGCAGTGCGGCCGCACGGTGGTGCCGCCGGTCGAGCGACCCCGCCCGTTCGAGGAATTCCTCCTCGCGGAGACTCGAGACGGCCTCCGGCTCTGTCTGTGGGAGGACGAAACCCGGCCGCTCGCTGCCATCCTCGCCGCCGCGGGCGGACGCCTCGCGAGCGCCACGATCCTCGTCGGCCCCGAGGGAGGCTTCTCGGCGGCCGAGGTCGAGCGGGCGCGGGCTCACGGCTTCGCCTCGACGAGCCTTGGACCACGAGTGCTGAGAACGGAGACGGCGGGCCCCGCGATCGTGGCGGTCCTCCAGTCGCGCTTCGGTGATCTCGGCAGATCAGTCGGATCCGGGCCGTCTCCTTTCGGAGACGGTCAAGGGCCCTGACTGTCTCATTAATGGGACAGCTCATGGATCTCGACTGTGACGTGATTTGACAAGACATTTCGTATCAACATGATGAGAGATATACCTGGCCTGGCACACCCATTGCGTCCGCCGCACCTGGCTATGGGATACCAGCAGACGATCAACCAGCAGGTTGTCTACGAAGGTATCGGGCTGCACTCCGGCAGGCCTACCCGGATCATCGTGTCGCCAGCCGAGGCCAATTCGGGTATCGTCTTCCGGGCCGTCGGACACACGGGACGGATCCTCGCCCGCCCCGGGACCGTGGTGGACTCCCACTATGCGACCACCATCGGCGTGAACGGCACGCGAATCCAGACGGTCGAGCACCTCATGGCGGCGGCTGCCGGGCTCGGGCTCGACAACCTGGAGATCACCGTTGACGGCCCGGAGGTTCCCGCGGCCGACGGCAGCGCTCAGCCCTTCGTGCAGCTTCTCCGGTCGGCTGGCCGGACCACCTTCGCGGCGCGGCGACGGCCTCTGGTCATCACCCGCCCTGTCCGGGTCGGGACGGAATCCCGGTGGCTCCAGGTCTTCCCGAGCGAGGCCTTCCGGATCAGTTACACCCTGGACAGCAGTCATCCAGCGGTCGGCGCGCAGGCGATCTCCTGCGAGCCGTCGGAAAAGCTGTTCGTCGAGGAGCTCGCGCCGGCGAGGACGTACGGCTTCCTGAAGGATGTCGACACCCTCCGCAAGAACGGTCTGGCCCGAGGAGGCTCGCTCGACAACGCCGTGGTGATCGGCAAGCGGAGCGTCCTGAACGGGTTGCGCTACCAGGACGAGTTCGTTCGGCACAAGATCCTCGACCTCATCGGAGATCTCGCGCTGCTCGGACGGCCGATCGTGGGGCACGTCATCGCGCGCAACGCCGGGCACGCGTTGAACTTGGAGCTCGTCACGGCGATCGAACGCATCGACGCCGCCGATCATCGCCGTCTGCTCGCGGCGCGAGACGCGGCTCCCCGCGCGCCAGACCTGACGGCGGCTCCCGGGTTCGCCGCCCTCTAGCTGGAACTCGTCTCGGTGCTCGCCGAGCGCAGGAGCCGACGGTCCTCGATCGACTGGCCGGGCCCGCCCCCCGGGCCAGGTCCAGTCCGCTCCCGCGCTATAATGCGCCTCTGCCGGTATGCGTACACGTGCCGTCCTGCGGGTGCTGGTCGCGGTGGCGTTGATCGAGGCGATCGCGGCGCCGGTCACGGCCGAGTTGCGCATCAACACGCTCGCGGTCTATCTCAACGATTCGGACGTCACCGCTCGGGTCGTGCTGTTCGGCGCGATCCCGGCGAGCTTCCTCGAGAGCATTCGCAGCGGGATTCCCAGCCACGTCCGCTTCACGGTGGAGCTCTGGCAGTACCGGCGGATGTGGCTGGACCGCCTCCTCCAGACCAGGACCATCGAGCGCCAGGTGGCGTACAACGTGCTGACCAAGGAGTTCAAGGTCGCGTCCCTGGCCGGCGAGACCCGCGAGCCGTACCTGTCGCGCGAGCTACGCGACGCGCAGCGCGTGCTGTCCGAGCTGCGCGGCCTGAAGCTGGTCCCCGCCTCGCAGCTCGCGCCCTCCGAGCTGTTCTACGTCCGCGTGCGCGTCGAGGCGGCGCTCGGCGGGGTGAACACCTTCTTCACGCGCTTCTCCGGAGAGGCCGAGGAGACACCGTGGGTCGACTCGTCGCTCTTGACGGTCAACCGGGGCCAGTGAGATGCCGCTGCTGAGCCCCCAGGACCGCCGCAAGCGGAACCTCGTCGTCATCTGCGCGTTCCTCGTCCTGCTGGTCGTGGCCACGGCGTTCGAGTTCGGCATCCGCACACCGGACATCCCGGTGGCGTCGACCATCGTCGTGTTCGCGCTCTTCAACCTGAACCTGATCGTCTTCCTGCTGCTGCTCGTCCTGCTCTTCCGGAACCTGGTCAAGCTGTCGTTCGAGCGCCGGCAGAAGGTGATCGGGTCCAAGTTCAAGGCGAAGCTCGTGCTGGCCTTCCTGTCGCTGGCACTCGCGCCGGCGATTTTGATCTTCATCATCGCCTCCAACTTCATCAACACCTCCATCGAAGGCTGGTTCAAGCCCCAGGTCGAGCGGCCGCTCGATCAGGCCCTGTCGGTGGCCCAGACGTACTACCAGAACCTCGAAGCGACCGCGCTCCGCCACGGCCAGCACCTCGCCCGCACCATCGCCCGCGAGGGGCTCCTCGCCGAGGAGCGCCGGCCAGCGCTCGCGGCATACCTCGCCGAGCAGCCAGATCAGCTCGGCGTGAGCGCGGTCGAGGTCTTCGACGCCGACGGTCGCGCCCTGGCTCACGCCAGAGAGCCGGCCGCGGGCAACCTGCCCGCGAGCGACATCGGCGCCCCCCAGGTCCGCCAGGGGCTCGCCGGCCAGGACGTCACGACCGTGCGCGAGGTGCAGGCCGGCGATCTCATCCAGGCCGTGACGCCCGTGTGGTCGGCGGGAGACGACCGCCGGGTGATCGGGGCCGTCGTGGTCGCCACGCACGTGGCCGAGCGGCTCGAGGCGAAGGTCCGCGGCATCTCGCAGGCCTTCACCGAGTACAAGCAGCTCAAGCTCCTGAAGAACCCCATCAAGGGGATCTACATCCTGATGTTCCTCCTGATGACGCTGATCATCGTCTTCTCGTTCACCTGGCTCGGCCTCTATCTCGCCCGGGGCATCACGGTGCCGATCGAGCAGCTCGTTGAGGGCACGCGGGAGGTCGCCGCCGGCAACCTCAGCTATCGGGTCCAGGCCCGGGCCGACGACGAGATCGGCGTGCTCGTCGAGTCCTTCAACCGGATGACCGGCGACCTGGCGCACTCCAAGACGCGCCTGGAGGCCGCATACCTCGACCTGCAGGCCAAGCACGCCGAGCTCGAGGGACGCCGGCGCTACACCGAGACCGTGCTCGAGGCGATCGCCACGGGGGTCGTCTCGTTCGACGCCGCCGGCCGGCTCACGACCATCAACCGGGCGGCCGCGCGCATGCTGGGCCTGACACCGGGAGCGAGCTCCGACCAGTCCCTGCGCGAGGTCTTCGCGATCCACGACTTCGACGACGTCATCGCCATGGCCAACCGCGTGAGTCGCGGAAAAGGGGAGACGGCCGAACGGGAGCTGCACCTCCGGCGCGACGGCGCCACCACCACCCTGCTCGCATCCGCGACCGCCCTGCGAGGCCCGGGCGGCGAGTACGCGGGCGTCGTCTTCGTCTTCGACGACCTCACCGAGCTCCTGCGGGCCCAGCGGCTGGCCGCCTGGCGCGAGGTCGCCCAGCGGATCGCGCACGAGATCAAGAACCCGCTGACGCCGATCCAGCTCTCGGCGCAGCGCATCCGTCGCCGGCTGGCGGACCGCTCGCCGGAGGACAAGCGCCTCGTCGACGAGTGCACGGGGACCATCATCCAGGAGGTGGAGGGCCTCAAGCACCTCGTGGACGAGTTTTCACGGTTCGCGCGCATGCCGGTCCTCTCGCCCCGGCCGACCGATCTCACGTCGCTCGTCGACGGGGTGCTCGCCCTCTATCGCGAATCGCACCCCGGCCTCTCGCTGACGACGCGCTTCGCCGCCGATCTCCCGCTGCTGTCGGTGGACGCGGACCAGATCAAGCGCGCCACGCTGAACCTCGTCGACAACGCCGTCGAGGCGGTCTCAGGCGTCGGGACGGTGAGCGTCGAGCTGACGTACTCGCCGGAGCCCGGGCGGGTCCGGCTCACGGTCAGCGACGACGGGCCGGGGATCACGCCCGAGGACCGGGAGAAGCTCTTCGTCCCCTACTTCTCCACCAAGGTCACCGGGATGGGGCTCGGACTTCCCATCGTCCAGCAGATCGTCTCCGACCACGGCGGCACGATCTCGCTCGAGGACAACGCGCCACGCGGCAGCCGCTTCGTCGTCGAGCTGCCCGCCGCGGCGATCCCCGCCGTCCCGGTCGGGACCTAGCACGCGATGGCCGGTGAGCACATCCTCATCGTCGACGACGAGCCCGCGATCCAGCGCTCCCTGAAGGGCGTGCTCGAGGACGAGGGATACCGCGTCACGGCGGTCGGCGGGGGCGGGGACGCGCTCGCTCGCATCGCGGACGAGCCCCCCGACCTCATCTTCCTCGACATCTGGATGTCCGGCATGGACGGTCTGGAGACGCTGGACAAGATCAAGCGGGTGCGGGCCGACGCCACCGTCGTGATGATCTCGGGACACGGGACGATCGAGACCGCCGTCAAGGCCACGAAGCTCGGCGCCTACGACTTCATCGAGAAGCCGCTGTCGCTCGAGAAGACGCTCCTCATCACCGCCCGTGCCCTCGACCACGCCCGGCTCGAGCGCGAGAACGCCCAGCTCCGCGAGCGACTCGACCTCGAGTGGGACATCGCGGGCGAGAGCGCGGCGGTGCAGGCGCTCCGGCAGCAGATCGCCATCGCGGCGCCGACCAACGGGCGGGTCCTCATCCACGGGGAGAACGGGAGCGGCAAGCAGCTGGTCGCGCGCGCCATCCACCAGCTCTCGACGCGGTCGGCCGAGCTCTTCGTCGAGGTGAACTGCGCCGCCATCCCCGAGGAGCTGATCGAGTCCGAGCTGTTCGGACACGAGAAGGGCGCGTTCACGGGCGCCGTGGCCCGACGCAAGGGCAAGTTCGAGGTGGCCAACGGCGGCACCCTGTTCCTCGACGAGATCGGCGACATGTCGCTGAAGACCCAGGCCAAGGTGCTGCGGGCGCTCGAGGAGCAGGCGTTCGAGCGGGTGGGAGGCACGGACACCATCAAGGTGGACGTGCGCGTGATCGCGGCCTCCAACAAGGACCTCCACGATCTCATCGCGCAGGGCCGCTTCCGCGAGGACCTGTTCTACCGCTTGATCGTGATCCCGATCGAGGTGCCGCCGCTCAGGGCGCGCAAGGAGGACATCCCCCTCCTGATCAACCACTTCATCGCGCGGTTCGCCTCCGAGAACGGCAAGCGGGTCAAGACGGTCTCGGTCGAGGCCCTCGCCTACTTCCTCTCGTACGACTGGCCCGGTAACGTGCGGGAGCTCCGGAACATGGTCGAGCGGCTCGTGATCATGGCGCCGGGAGACGTCATCGGTCCGGAGAATCTCCCGCCGCCGGTCCGGCCGAAGGATCTGGCCACGGGCTCCGACGCCACGAAGGACCGCACGCTGAAGGAAGCCCGCGAGGCCTTCGAGCGCGCCTACATCCTCGGGGAGCTGCGGGCGACCGACTGGAACATCACGCGCACGGCGGACAAGCTCGGGATCGAGCGGAGCCACCTTTACCGCAAGCTCAAAGCCTACGCGATCACGCCGCCGAAGTGACCTCGGCCACGGAGGAGACGGTCATGTCGCCACGCGAGGGACCTCCAGGGGCCCACCACCCACCACGACCCGGAACCCGCGAGGCCGGATCGCGCCGGCGGTCTCTGGTCGCGATGCGGTGAGGGCCCCGCTTGACAGCGGCGCGACAACGCTTGTAGAGTAGACGCGAGCATTCCGCTCCTTTAAGCGAACCCCGAGAGGCTCGCAAGGAGAGACCCGTGCAGCAACCCCCGTCGGTGGTCGGAGTCACCTCGAGCCTCCAGAGGGGCCCTTTTTTTGCCCGCGGAAGGACCCGGGCGTGATCAAGGCGCAGGTCCTCGACGAGGCGGCGCTCGATCGGGCCCTCACCCGCATCAGTCACGAGATCCTCGAGCGGAACGGCGGAGCCGAGAACCTCGCGCTCGTCGGGCTCCGGACCCGCGGCGTCACGCTGGCCCAGCGCCTCGCCGAGCGCGTGAGCGCGATCGACGGCACGAAGGTCCCGGTGGGGACGCTCGACATCACGCTGTATCGCGACGATCTCGGGCTCAAGACGGATCAGCCGGTGGTCAGACGAACGGACATCCCCTTCCCCATCACGGACAAGACCATCGTGCTGGTCGACGACGTGCTCTTCACCGGCCGGACGATACGGGCCGCCCTGGACGCGCTGATGGATCTCGGACGCCCCAGGATCATCCAGCTCGCCATCCTCGTCGACCGCGGACACCGTGAACTGCCCATCCGCCCGGATTACGTCGGAAAGAACCTGCCGACCTCGCGCCGCGAAAGCGTCGCCGTACGCCTCAGGGAACACGACGGAGAGGACCGCGTCGTCATCGAAGAACCGGAGGAGGCGTAGCGATGGCGTGGACACGCAAGGACCTGCTGACGATCCGGGAGCTCGAGCCGGCCGAGATCATGCTGCTGGTCGACACCGCGGCCTCGCTCCGCGAGATCGGCACCCGCGAGATCAAGAAGGTGCCGACTCTCCGGGGCAAGACGATCGTCAATCTCTTCTACGAGCCGTCGACCCGCACCCGCACGTCCTTCGAGATAGCCGGGAAATGGCTCTCCGCCGACGTGATCAACTTCTCGGCGTCGACCTCGAGCATCGGCAAGGGCGAAACATTGCTGGACACCGCCAGGAACATCGAGGCGATGAGCCCGGACGTCGTGGTGGTGCGTCACCCGTCCTCCGGGGCCGCGGAGCTGCTGGCCCGCGCGCTCCTGTGCGGGGTGGTGAACGCGGGCGACGGGGCGCACGAGCACCCGACCCAGGCCCTGCTCGACCTCCTGACCATCCGGGAGCGGAAGGGGCACCTCGAGGGGCTTCACGTCGCGATCGTCGGCGACGTCGCGCACAGCCGGGTGGCCAGATCCGGCATCTACGCCATGCGCAAGCTCGGCATGACCGTCACCGTAGCAGGGCCCCCGACGCTCATCCCGCCCCACGTGCAAGAGCTCGGCGTCAAGGTCTCGCACCGGCTCGAGGACGCGATCCGTGACGTGGACGTCATCATGATGCTCCGCCTCCAGCACGAGCGGATGAGCGCGGGGCTGATCCCGTCGCTTCGCGAGTACGCGCGGTACTGGGGCCTGACCCTCGACAAGCTCCGGGCGAGGGCGCGGCCGGACGTCCTGATCATGCACCCGGGCCCCGTGAACCGGGGGATCGAGCTCTCCCCGGAGGTCGCCGACGGTCCGTTCTCGGTCATCCTCGAGCAGACCGGGAACGGCGTGGCTGTTCGGATGGCGGTGCTCTTCCTCCTGTCCGGTGCCAAGGCCTCGCAGGAGGCTCCTGCGGAACGAGGAGCACGCTCGGAGCCCGTGAACGAATCGGGCCCGCGGGGGATCCCGGTGGGGGGCGTCGGGGGGAGCGGCGGGCCTTCCCCCCGGCGTTGACCTGATGAAGCTGCTCGTCCAGAACGGCCGCGTGATCGATCCGGCCAGCGGGACGGACGCGGTGCAGGACGTGCTCATCGAGGACGGCGTGATCGTCGGGACCGGAAAGGTCATCGAGCCGGCCGCCCGCGCCGGTGCGGAGCTGCTCGACGCGACCGGCAAAGTCGTCTGTCCGGGACTGGTCGATATCCACGTGCACCTGCGCGAGCCCGGCCACGAGTACAAGGAGACGGTCCAGACCGGTACCCGGGCCGCGGCGGCCGGCGGGTTCACCGCCGTCTGCTGCATGGCCAACACGGAGCCCGTCAACGACACGCGCGCGGTGACGGACTACATCCTGGCCAGGGCCCGGTCGGAGGGCGCCGTGCGTGTCTATCCGATCGGCGCGGTGACGAGAGGGCTCGGCGGCAAGGAGCTGGCCGAGCTGGCCGAGCTGGCGGAAGCGGGGTGCGTCGCGTTCTCCGACGACGGCAGGCCCGTCATGAATGCCGAGCTGTACCGGCGGGCGATGGAGTACACGCTCCCGTTCGGCTGCCCCGTCATCAGCCACGCCGAGGACGCCAACTTGAGCCACGGATGCTGCATGAACGAGGGCGTCGTGTCGACGGAGCTCGGGCTCCCGGGCGCGCCGGCCGCCGCCGAGGAGACGATGGTGGCGCGCGACATCCTGCTGGCCGAGCTGACGGGCGCCCACGTCCACATCGCCCATCTCTCGACGGCCGGGGCGGTCCGGTTGGTCCGCGAGGCGAAGGCGCGGGGCCTCCGCGTGACCGCCGAGGCGGCGCCGCACCACCTCGTGCTGACCGAGAACGCCGTGCGCGGCTACGACACCAACACCAAGATGAACCCGCCGCTCAGGACACGGCGCGACGTCGACGCGCTGGTGGAGGGGCTCGCCGATGGCACGATCGACTGCGTGGCGACCGACCACGCGCCCCACGCGGCGAGCGAGAAGGAGGGCGAATACGATCGGGCGGCCTTCGGCATCGTGGGACTCGAGACCGCCGTCCCCGTCCTGCTCGACCGGCTGGTACGCCCGGGCCTGATCGACCTGCCGACGCTCATCGCGCGCATGAGCAGCGGCCCCGCGCGCCTGCTGAATCTCCCGGGCGGAACGCTCGCCGCGGGCGCGCCGGCCGACCTGACGATCCTGGACCTCGACCGGGAACTCACGATCGACCCGTCGGCGTTCCTCTCCAAGAGCCGAAACACCCCCTTCGGCGGCTGGAAGGTTCGCGGCGCCCCGTCGGCCACGGTCGTCGGGGGTAAGATTGTCTGGCGAGCCGCAGCCGGGAGTTCGAGTTGAGCGGCGTCGGCGAGCGCCCGGCGCGAGCCCGCCGCGAGGCGAGCCCCGAGTCGATCGAGGCGAGCAGGTAATCGATCTGGACAGAATGAGAGCAGGCAGACCACAGGCTATCCTGGCGCTCGGGGATGGGCGAGTCTTCCGGGGGGAGTCGCTGGGGGCCCCCGGCGAAACCTCGGGCGAGGTCGTCTTCAATACCTCGATGACGGGCTACCAGGAGATCCTGACCGACCCGTCATACCGGGGCCAGATCGTCCTCATGACATATCCGCTCGTCGGCAACTGCGGGGTGAACGAGGACGACGCGGAATCCCGCCGGGCCTGGGTCAACGGGTTCATCGTCAGGGAAGCGAGCCGCGTCGTCTCGAACTGGCGGGGGCGGATGTCACTCGGCGATTACCTCGAGCGCCACGGCGTCGTGGGCATCCAGGGGATCGACACGCGGGCTTTGACGCGGCACCTGAGAGACCACGGCGCCCAGGAGGGCCTCATCTCCACCCTGGACCTCGACGAGCGCCGGCTCACGGACCGCGCCCGCGCGCTGCCGCCGCTGGTCGGTCGCGATCTCGTCCGCGAGGTGACCGTCGATCAGCCGTTCCGCTGGACCGGGGCCGCCTGGAACACGACGCGCGGCTACGCGGAAGGCCCCCCTGCTGCTCCGCGGTTCCGGGTGGTGGCATACGATTCGGGCATCAAGCTCAACATCCTCCGCCGGCTGGCGTCTGTCGGATGCGAGGTCATCGTGGTACCCGCGTCGACTGCGGCCGAGCGCGTGCAGGACCTTGGGCCGGACGGCGTCGTCCTGTCCAACGGTCCGGGCGACCCGGAGGCGGTCCCGTACCTGATCGAGTCCGCGCGGCGCCTGCTCGGTCGGGTCCCCATCTTCGGCATCTGCCTCGGCCACCAGATCCTCGCCCTCGCCGCGGGCGGCACCACGTACAAGCTACCGTTCGGCCACCACGGCGCCAACCATCCGGTGAAAGACCTCGCGACGGGTCGGGTCGAAATCACCGCCCAGAATCACGGCTTTGCCGTCGACTCCGTGTCGGTCGAGTCGCGGGGGTGGGAGGTGACACACGTGAACCTGAACGACGGGACCTGCGAGGGCATGCGCCACCGGGAGCTCCCGGTGCTCTCGGTCCAGTACCACCCCGAGGCATCGCCGGGTCCCCATGACGCCAGCTATCTGTTCGCCCGATTCACGGATCTGCTGAGCGAGAAGGGAGGCTGATCCCGCGTCATGCCGAAGTATCTCGTCTCGTACCGCAAGATCGAGGAGGTGGGACAGAAGCCCGAGTGGACCTCGTTCACGACCCAGGACGCATCGGGCCGGGACGAACCGGCGCTCGACGCATCGGCGGTCAGGGAGCGGGTCGACAAGCGCATGGGTGTGCTGTTCGAAACGCTGTGGGGCAACGGCGAGGTCGTGTGGATCGGCTCGGGCCGGCTCGACGACCTGCTCTACAAGCGCGAAGAGGCTGCCCCGGAGACCTCGATCGTGTACGGACTCGTCGAGGAATGAGTGCCCAAGCGAGCTGATCTGAAGAAGATCCTCATCATCGGCTCCGGGCCGATCGTCATCGGCCAGGCGTGCGAGTTCGACTACTCGGGCACCCAGGCCTGCAAGGCGCTCGCCGAGGAGGGTTTCGAGGTCGTCCTCGTCAACTCCAACCCGGCGACGATCATGACGGACCCGGAGACCGCCGGGCGGACGTACGTCGAGCCGTTGACCCCCGAGGTCGTCGCCCGGGTCATCGAGCGCGAGCGGCCGCAGGCGCTGCTGCCGACGCTCGGCGGCCAGACCGGCCTGAACCTCGCGGTCGCGCTCGCGGACGACGGCACCCTCGAGCGGTTCGGCGTCGAGCTGAACGGCGCCAAGCTCCCCGCGATCCGGAAGGCGGAGGATCGCCAGCTGTTCAAGGCGGCCATCGAGCGGATCGGGCTCGCCCTGCCCCGGTCGGGACTCGCCCGGACGGTCGACGACGCCTTCCGCATCGTGCAGGCGACCGGGTACCCCGCGATCATCCGCCCCTCGTTCACGCTCGGCGGCGCGGGCGGATCGATCGTGCGCTCGCCGGAGGACCTGGCCGCGGCCGTCGAGCGAGGCGTGCAGCTCTCGCCGGCGGGCTCGGTGCTCATCGAGCCCGCCGGCGAGAGCTGCACGCCTCGCTC
>CAZWXA010000003.1:0-12681 GCA_964637755.1 uncultured bacterium
GTCGTCGCTTCCTCGCCGCCTTGCATCTGGACCCTTCTCGTCGGCCTGGCTCCGCTGGCCGTGGGGGAAGGGCCCATCTGCGGCGTTGGCTCGGCTCGGGCTGCCGCCGCCTTGCATCTGAAGGGGCCGGGCGTTTTTCCGCGAGGCCCGGCGGGGCGGTAGTAGAATGGCCCGAGTGCGGGTCCTGATCACGGGTATCACGGGGTTCGTCGGCAGCCACCTCGCCGAGCTGGCGCTGGAGAAGGGTGCTGAGGTCTTCGGGTCCAGCCGCTGGCGCAGCAAGACCGAGAACATCGACCACATCCGCGATCGCATCGAGCTGATCGAGTGCGACCTGCGAGATCTGTCCTCGGTGCACCATCTCCTCGAGGTCTCGAGCCCTGACCTGATCTTCCACCTGGCGGCGCAGAGCTTCGTGCAGGCGTCCTGGCACGCACCCGCCGAGACGATGAACACGAACGTGATCAGCCAGGTCAACGTGCTCGAGGCCCTCCGGGCGCGGAAGGGTGGGGCCCGGTTCCTCGTCATCGGTTCGAGCGAAGAGTACGGACTCGCCCACGAGGACGAGCTGCCGATCCGGGAGACGAACCCGCTGCGGCCGCTGTCGCCGTACGCGGTGAGCAAGGTCGCGCAGGACCTGATGGGCTACCAGTACTTCAAGAGCTACGGACTGCCGATCGTGAGGACCCGCGGTTTCAACCACGAGGGCCCCCGCCGCGGCGAGGTCTTCGTCACCTCGAACTTCGCCCGGCAGATCGCCGAGATCGAGGTCGGCCGCCGGGAGCCCGTGATCCACGTCGGGAACCTGGCGGCTCGCCGCGACTACACCGACGTGCGCGACATCGTCCGCGGGTACTGGACGCTTCTCGAGCGCGGCGAGCCCGGCGAGGTCTACAACCTCGCCTCGGGCCGCGCGTGGGCAATCCAGGAGATCCTCGACTACCTGCTCGGGCTCTCGAGCGTCCGCCCGATCCTGGTCAAACTGGACCCCGCTCGCCTGCGGCCGTCCGACGTGCCGGTGCTCGTGGGCGATGCGACGAAGGCGCGCCAGGCGGTGGGCTGGGTGCCGCAGATCCCCTTCGAGCAGACGCTCGCCGATCTGATGGCCTACTGGCGGCAGCGCGTCGTGACGGGTTCGCGCTGACGGGGAACCAGAACCGGGGCCGCGCCGGCGGTCGCCCACCGCGTCAGTGTCGGCCTGCGGGCCCGGCGCTCGTAGATGTCCGGCTCTGCCGGCCGCCTTCCCGATCTGTTGCGCCTGCCGGCCGGGGCACCCGGGCCAGTGCCCGGCGGATCGCCCCGCGGCTGTCCCGGGCCCCCGCGACCAGGGCCTCCGCCGGGTGCGCCCGATGGGTCTTCCCATCCAGGCCGGGCGGATCGGTGTTGACCACCGAGCCCCTGCTGTGTTCAAATTCTGAACATTGTGACGCCCCTGGACCGGTCCGCGCAGCGCGACCTCGAGATCCTCGCCGCGGTGAGCGAGGACACGTTTCTCACGCAGCGATCGCTCTCCGGACGCCTCGGCGTCGCGCTCGGACTGACGAATCTCTACCTGAGGCGTCTCGCCACCAAGGGGTACATCAAGGTCATCGAGTTCCCCGCCAAGCCGCGGGCGAGGAAACGGCTCCGGTACCTGCTCACCGGCAAGGGGATCGCAGAGAAGACGCGGCTGACCTACGAGTACATGGGCCGGTCGGTGACGCTCTACCGCCACGCCCGGGAGACCCTCCGTGAGGCGCTCCGCCCCCTGCGGCGGGACGGGCTCACGCGCATCGCGCTCTACGGCACCGGCGAGGCGGCGGAGCTGGCGTATCTGACTCTCCGCGAGCTCGGCCTGGAGCCGGTGGGCGTCTTCGACAGGACGGCTGGCGGCGTGTTCCTGGGCATGAGCGTGCGAGACTACCGGGAGCTCTCGGGCGAGGAGCTGGACCGCATCGTCCTCGCCACCTTCGACAGGCCGAAGCTCCACGTCCCGGGCCTCCTGGCTCTGGGCATCCCCGCGGACAAGCTCGTGACGCTGTACCCCGCGCGGAGGGCGAATGGATCTCGATAACGCGTCGATTCTCGTCACCGGGGGCACCGGCTCGTTCGGCACCCGGTTCGTCGAGACCGTGCTCGCCGGTCACCGGCCCCGTCGCCTCGTGGTGTTCAGCCGCGACGAGCTGAAGCAGTTCGAGATGCAGGGCCGCCTGTCCCACCCCTCGCTCCGCTTCTTCATCGGCGACGTGCGCGACCGCGAGCGGCTGATCCGCGCGATGTACGAGGTCGACGTCGTGGTCCATGCGGCCGCGCTCAAGCAGATCCCGGTGTGCGAGTACAACCCCTTCGAGGCGATCCAGACCAACGTCATCGGGGCGAAGAACGTCATCGACGCGGCCATCGACTGCGGTGTCAAGCGGGTGATCGCCCTCAGCACCGACAAGGCCGTAAACCCGGTGAACCTCTACGGCGCCACCAAGCTCTGTGCCGAGAAGCTCTTCGTGCAGGCCAACGCCTACGGCTTCCGCCGGGGGACCATGTTCTCCTGCGTCCGCTACGGCAACGTCATCGGCAGCCGTGGCAGCGTGATCCCGCTCTTCCAGGCCCAGCGCGCCAACGGAACCGTGACCGTGACCGACCCGACGATGACGCGGTTCTGGATCACGCTCGACCAGGGAGTCGAGTTCGTGATCCGGTGCCTCGGGCTCATGCGCGGGGGGGAGATCTTCGTCCCCAAGCTCCCGAGCACCCGGATCCTCGACCTCGTGGATGCCGTCGCGCCCGGATGCCGGACGGAGTTCATCGGCATCCGGCCCGGCGAGAAGCTGCACGAGGTCCTGATCTCGGAGGACGAGGCGCGGCAGGCGGTGGAGCTGCCGGAGATGCTCGTGGTCGAGCCGGTGCACCCCGGGTGGGGGTACCGGCCGTGGCGGGAGGGCAAGTCGCTTCCGCCGGGCTACAGCTACGCGAGTGACACCAGTGGCCGCTTCCTCGCGCCGGGTGAGCTGAGGAGCCTGATCGATGGCTGAGCGGGCGCGATCGGTCGCCGGCGGCCGCGCCGGGGCGTGCCGTCCGCGGGCGGCCGGTCGTGGCACTCGCCGGCGGCCTCGGGGTCCGGGCGGGGGGTCCCGCTCGGCTCCGGGAGTCGTCTCGCCGTGGTCGGGCGAGACGTGGCCGACGCCAGCCCGCGACCGGGGGTGGAACGCGTGAGGACCGCCATCCAGATCCGCAATCGGCGCATCGGCAAGAACGAGCCCCTCTTCGTGATCGCGGAGGTCGGCGTCACCTGCAACTACGACATGAGGATCTCGAAGGAGCTGATCGACGTCGCGCGCGAGGCGCGCGCCGACGCCGTCAAGTTCATCTTCTGGTTTCCGGACGAGATCATGAGCGACCGCACCCTCCTCTACACCTACGAGACCACGGCCGGCCCGAGATCGGAAAACATGTACGAGATGCTGGAGAAGCTCCGCTTCACGCTCGACGAGTGGCGCGAGCTCAAGGCGTACGCCGATGCGCGCGACCTGGTCTTCTTCGCCACGGTGAACTCGCCCGGCGGCGTGGCGTACGCGGAGACACTCGGGCTCGACGCCTACAAGCTCAGCTCGTGGGACTACAACTACTTCCCGCTGTGGCGGCGGATCGCCGCGCTCGGCAAGCCCGTGCTGATCGACACTGGCCCGGTGAACACCCTGGACGTGGCGAAGGTCATGCACCTGCTCGAAGAGGCCGGCAACGACCAGCACGTCCTCCTGCACTGCCTGCACACGGAGCGGTTCGAGGAAATGAACATGCGCGCGATCCCGTACATGGAGCACGCCTTCAAGACGCTCGTCGGCTACTCGTCGAAGGATCGCGCCCCGGAGACCGACATCATGGCGATCGCCCTCGGAGCCGTGGTGCTCGAGAAGCGGCTCACCCTCGACCGGGGGCTCCCGGGCCATCACCACGTGCTGAGCCTGGAGCCGGCCGAATTCGCCGCGTACGTAGGCCTCATGCGCGACCTGCAGGCCGCCCTCGGCGAGCAGGACCTCCGACCGAGCGGTGTCGACCTCGCGGAGCGGAAGAAGTGGTTCCGGCACCTGGTGGCCAGCCGCGACATCCCGAAGGGCACGCGCCTGACGGCCGAGATGCTCGAGGCCAAGCGCCCCGAGGCCGGGGTCTCACCCGAGTTCACGTCTTTTTTCGTGGGCCGGGTGACCCGGCGCGATCTGCGGCACAACGAGGCCCTCGACTGGGATGACGTCTGAGCGCGGGAGCGCCCCCGCCCCGTCAGCGAGCCCGCCGCTCTGCATCATTCCAGCCCGCGGCGGATCCAAGCGCCTGCCGCGCAAGAACGTCGCCGACGTCGGCGGCAAGCCGATGCTGGCGTACACGATCGAGGCGGCCCTCCGGTCGAAGCTGTTCGACACCGTGCACGTCTCCACCGAGGACGACGGGATCGCGGAGATCGCGCAGGCACTCGGCGCGGCGGTGCCCTTCCGGCGCCCGGCCCGGCTGGCCGGCGACGAGTGCGGTGTCGTCGATGTCTGCCTCGACGTCCTCGATCGTCTCGAGGCCGGGGGGCACACGTACGGGACCATCGGCGTTCTGCTGCCCTCCTCGCCGCTGCGCCGGGCGGAGGACATCCGCGGGACCTACGAGCGGTTCGTCGAGTCCCGCGCCGACTATGCCATGGCCGTCACGACCTATCTCCATCCGCCCTGGCAGGCGCTGCGCGAGGAGGAGGGGTATCTGCGCCCGTACTGGGGCGCGGAGGTGATCGCGAGGCGGAGCCAGGAGATGCCGCCACTCTGGGTCGACACCGGGGCTGTCTATTTCGCCCGCGTGGAGGCGTTCCGGCGTGACCGCACCTTCTACGGCAGGAGGCTCGTCGGGCACCCGCTTCCGCCGGCGCGGGCGATCGACGTCGACGACGCATTCCAGCTCAGGCTGGTCCGGCTGCTGCTGGCCGACGAAGCGGCGGGTTCCGGAACCCGATGAAGATCCTCATCGTCGGCTGCGGGTCGATCGGTGCGCGTCACGCCCGCAACCTGAACAGGCTCGGCGCGGGCCCGCTCGCCTTCCACGACGCCGTGGCCGACCGTAGCCGGTCACTCGCCGTCGAGCTCGGTGGCGCCGCGGTGGCCGATCTCGACGAAGGCCTGGCCGCCCGTCCCGACGCCGTCTTGGTCTGCGCGCCCACGGCCGCTCACGTCGACCTCGCGTCCCGCGCCGTGTCCGCCGGCGCGCACTGCTTCGTCGAGAAGCCGATCTCCGGGACGCCCGGCGGGGTCGATACGCTCGTCGCGGAGGCGACTCGCCGCGAGCGCCTGCTGCTCGTGGGCTGCAACCTCCGCTTCCATCGACCCGTCGCGACGCTCAGGCGCTGGCTCGACTCGGGCGCGATCGGCCGGCCGCTCGTCGGGCGATTCCAGTTCGGCAACTACCTGCCGAACTGGCGGCCGCTCGCGGACTACCGGCACACCTACAGCGCCGACGCGGCGCAGGGGGGAGGCATCCTGCTCGAGGCGATCCACGAGATCGACGCGGCGCGGTGGTTTCTCGGCGAACCTGTCCTCGTCGCCGCCATGGCCGCGAAGGTCGGCCCGCTCGAGATGGAGGCCGAGGACGTGGCCGGGGTCCTGCTCCGGTTCGCGTCCGGCGCCATGGCCGGGATACACCTCGACTGTCTGCGACCGCAGCGGGGGCGTTCTTGCGAGCTGATCGGCGACGCGGGCATGGCGCTCTGGCGGGCCGAGGGCAAGGAGCCGGAGCGCAGTGTCCTGGAGCTCCGCGGCCGCGACGGCGCGTGCCGGGAGCGCCTCGAATTCGACTCGGACCTGAACGAGATGTACCTGGACGAGATGCGCCACTTCCTGCGCTGCGTCGACGGCAGCGAGTCGCCGGCGCTCGACGGCGAGGGCGCGAAGCGCGATCTCGAGATCGCCCTCGCCGCCCGCGAGGCCGCGTCGTCCGGCCGCGCGGTCTCCGTCACGGTGGCATGAGCGCGACCGACCCGATCGCGGGCCGCAGCGTGGCGCGGTCCCTGGCGCTCAGGGCGAGGGCGGAGCGCGTGATTCCGTCCTGCACCCAGACCTATAGCAAGGGCCCGACCCAGTACGTCCAGGGGGTGGCACCGGTCTTCCTCGCGCGAGGACGGGGCAGCCACGTCTGGGACGTGGACGGAAACGAGTACATCGACTACCCGATGGCGCTCGGAGCCGTGATCCTCGGGTACGATCACCCCGCGGTGACCGAGGCCGTGACCGCCCGCATCCGCGAGGGCACCATCTTCTCGCTCCCCCATCCCCTGGAGATCGACCTGGCCGAGCTGCTCGTCGAGAGCATCCCGTGCGCGGAGATGGTCCGCTTTTGCAAGAACGGGTCCGACGCGACGACGGGCGCGGTCAGGGTGGCTCGCGCGTACACGGGTCGCGACCTCATTGCCTGCTGCGGGTACCACGGCTGGCACGACTGGTACATCGGCACGACGACGCGCCGCGCGGGAGTCCCCGAGGCCGTGCGCCGGCTCACCATGCCGTTCCGGTACAACGACATCGAGAGCCTCCAGCAGATCTTCTCGCGCTTCCCCGGTCAGGTGGCGGCGGTGATCATGGAGCCGGTCGGCGTGGTCGAGCCCCGAGCCGACTTCCTCCGGCAGGTGAGGGACCTCGCCGCGCGCGAGGGGAGTGTCCTCGTCTTCGACGAGATCGTCACCGGGTTCCGCTTCGGCCTGGGCGGTGCTCAGGCGTATTTCGGCGTGGTGCCCGACCTGGCCTGTTTCGGCAAGGCGCTGGCGAACGGCTATCCTCTGTCGGCGGTCGTGGGCCGGGGAGGCGTGATGAAGCTGTTCGACGAGGTGTTCTTCTCGGCGACGTTCGGCGGGGAGACGGTGTCGCTCGCCGCGGCGGTGGCCACGCTGGGCGAGCTGCGGGATGCGAGGACGCTCGCACTGATCTGGGAGCGCGGGCAGGCGATCCGGGACGGCATCAATGGCCTGGCCCGGGAGGCCGGCCTCGCGTCGCGGGTGCGCTGCATCGGCTACCCGCCCCGGACGGTCGTCACGTTCCAGGACGCCGATGGACAGCCGTCGCTCGCCCTGAAGAGCTACTTCCAGCAAGAGTGCCTGAAGCGGGGAATCCTCTTCGGCGCGGGCCACAACGTGTCGGCGAGCCACGGCGAGGACGACGTGGCCAGGACTCTCGAGACCTACCGGGTCGTCCTGACGATGCTCTCCGCCGCGGTCGGCGAGGGCGACGTCGAGCGCCGGCTGGACGGTCCACCCGTCCAGCCCGTGTTCCGGGAGGCCTGAAGTGCTCTTCGTCAGCGGGATGTTCCGCTCGGGGACGACCCTGCTCGCGCGCATGCTCGACGCGCACCCGCGGATCGCCCTCGCCTCAGACCCCTACCTGCCGTTCTTCAAGGCCTTCCGGACTCGGATGGCGGCCGGCCTCGGAATCGTCGTCGACGCCGACGCGCCGCTGGGCGATTACTACTTCTCGGCGACCGGGCTCGCGCTCTTCGAGACGATCCAAGAGGCATCGCTCGACGTCCCGCTCGACAGGACGGAGCTGGCCGGGCTGCGCGAGCGGATCCGGGCGTACGGAGGGGACTACGCACCCCGGCTCATGCCCCACCTCGAGCGCGTCACGGGCGAGACGTACGCGGAGGCGCTCCACTCGATGCTCGGCGTCGTCGAGGAGCACGGCGGGAAGCGCGGCGCGGAGGTCGTCGGGTTCAAGGAGGTCTGGGCGGACGAGTTCATCCCGTGCGTGGCCCGGAGCTTTCCCGATGCGAGGTTCATCCAGATCGTCCGCGACCCGCGAGCGGTCTGCGCCTCCAAGAACTCGCGGCGTCCCCGCTACCCGTGGCTGTTCCTGGCGCGCCAGTGGAGGAAGCTGGCGGCGCTGGCATGGAGCTACGGCGGGGCCGCCCGCTTCGACGGCCGCGTGCTGCGGCTCCGCTACGAGGATCTGGTCACCGAGCCCGAGAAGACCGCGCGCGATGTCTGCGACTTCCTCGGCCTTCCGTACGCGGATGTCATGGTGGTGCCGGCCGGCTGGGTCGACGGCGCCGGCCGGCCCTGGGCACAGAACACCTCGTTCGGGGTGGGTGAGCGGCGGTTCGACGCCGGGGCGATCGAGCGCTGGCGCCAAGCGCTCGCCTCGGAAGAGGTCGCCCTCGTCGAGACCCTGTGCGGGCCCGAGATGGCGCTCCACGGCTATGGGCTCACCGTGACCGACCGGGCCGGAGCGGACGATCTCGTCCTGGCGGCCCCCCGGGTCAGCGACGGGGATCTCGCCCCCTGGATCCACGAGGTGGGGGGGAACGATGCCCTCACGACGGCCGTCGAGATGGCCAAGGAAGCGGTCCGCCGAGCCTTGCTCCGGGCGTCTCGAGACGATCTCGCGGCCGTGGACCCGCGGGTGATCGAGGGGAGCTTCCTCCTGCGCGAGGTCTTCGGGGCCGCGCGAGACGCGCTGGCCGCCGGGCCCGGCCTGGACGCCGACCCCGCCGGATGGGTCGGTCCGGCCAGGCGGGGGGGGTAGCGTGGGGTCGCGCTCGGGCGTCCGGTACCCGTTCCCCCTCGCCAGCGGGATCGACCGGGGCAGGATGCGCCGGCTCGTCGAGCGCCACTGGCGGCTGAATCGGACGGCGGTGAATGCCGACACTGACCGGCTCGCCGCCTACCTCTGCGACGAGCTGTCGGCCCGTCTCGTCGAGGCCAAGAGCGGCCAGGAATGCCTGACGTGGCGTATCCCGAAGCGCTGGGAGGTCCGGAAGGGGCAGCTCCGCCGGAAGACCGGGGAAGTCCTCGCCGACTTCGCCGCGAATCCGCTCCACCTGTGGAGCCATTCGGTGGCCTTCAGGGGGGAGATCGGCAGGGACGCCCTCCTCGACCACCACGTCTGCACCGACCCCGCGCGTCCGGACGAGGTGCTCTACCACTATCGCAACGCCTACCGCTTCGAGGCCGAGGACTGGGGCTTCAGCCTGAGCCACCGTGTCGTCCAGGGCATGACCGATCCGGTCTACGAGGTGGAGATCGATGCGGACCTCGACTGTGAGGGCACGCTGAAGGTCGTCGACGCGTTCCTGCCCGGCGCGTGCCGGGACACGATCTGCGTCATGGCCCATACCTGCCATCCCGCGCAGGTCAGCGACGGCATCGCGTGCATCGCGATCGCGGCGGAGCTGTATCACCACCTCCGGGTGCTGCCGGAGCGCCGCTACTCGTACCGGTTCCTCTTCGGGCCGGAGTACTTCGGGGCCGCCGCCTACCTGGCGCAGTCGGAGCGCGACGCGGTCGAGCGGCTCAGCTTCGGCATCTATCTCGACATGCTGTCGAGCCACGAGCCGATCGGGTTCCAGGCGTCCCTGCAGGGGGACTCCCGGATCGACCAGGTGGTCCGGGACGTCCTCACGTCGCACTCCCACTCTTCCTTCACCCGGCCGTACCGCGGCCTCTGGGGTAACGACGAGACGTTCTATAACGGCCCGGGCTACCTGATCCCGACGGTCGGCATCGGGCGGGGCATGCACCGGGAGTATCACTACGACAGCGACGATCTCGAGAACATGGACCCGTACCACATGGTCGAGAGCGTCTGGTTCCTCATGCGCATCGCGGAGGTCTTCGAGACCGACTACGTCCCGGTCCGCACGTACATGGGGCCGCTCTACCTGTCTCGGTACGGGCTCTACGTCGATCCGACGGTGGACCGCGACCGCGCGCGCAAGGTCGAGAAGCTCCAGGCCCTCATCGACGGAGAGCGGTCCTGCCTGGACATCGCCGTCCGGCTCGGTCTCGATTTCTTCTTCGTCCGGCACTTCTGCGACACCCTCGCGGCCAAGGGGCTCGTCACGCGGATCCCGCGGCTGCCCCGCGAGGGGGACCGCGGGACGCTCGAGGCGGTGCGATGATCGCGGTCGTCGACTACGGGGTCGGCAACCTCCGCTCGGTGGCCAATGCCCTCGCCGCCATCGGCTGCCCGGCGCGCATCACCGGCGACGCGGCGGACCTCCGGGCGGCCGCCGCCATCGTGCTCCCCGGTGTCGGCGCCTTCGGCGACGGGATCCGGAACCTCCGGGAGCGCGGCCTCGTCGAGCCGCTCGCGGAGGAAGTGCTCGGCCGGGGCAAGCCCTTCCTCGGCATCTGCCTCGGGCTCCAGCTCCTGGCGCGGGCGAGCGCGGAGTTCGGCCCCCACGACGGGCTCGGGTGGATCGACGCGGAGGTCCGGGAGATCGTCCCCGAGGCGGAGGGCTTCAAGGTCCCCCACATGGGCTGGAACGACGTCCGGGTCCTGCGGGAGACACCCCTGTTCGCAGGCCTCGGCGACGCGCCTGTCTTCTACTTCGTGCACGGCTACCACGTCGTGGTGAGCGACGCGTCGGCCGGCGTCGTCGGCTCGACCTGCTGGCACGGCCTGGACATGGTCGCGAGCGTGCAGCGCGGGAACGTCTTCGGCGTGCAGTTCCACCCGGAGAAGAGCCAGACGGCCGGGCTCGCCCTGCTCCGGAACTTCGCGGCCCTGATCTGACGGCGTGCTGAAGAAGCGTCTCGTCCCGGTGCTCATCCTGAGGCACGGCCAGGTGGTGCAGAGCCTGCGCTTCCAGCACACCAACATCATCCACCAGAAGGCGAGCATCGCCGTCGAGTACTTCAACCGGTGGGCGGCCGACGAGATCGTCGTCCTCGACGTGAGCCCCGACCTCTCGACGCGCCCCGCCTTCCACGAGGCCGTGCAGGAACTGTCGACCCGGTGCTTCGTCCCGCTGACCGTCGGAGGGTGGGTCACGTCGGTCGCCGAGGCCCGCGCCCTGCTGCGGGCGGGGGCCGACAAGATCGCGATCAACTCGGAGGCGCTCCGGCGCCCCGCCTTCCTCGGGGAGTGCGCCCGCATCTTCGGACGGCAGTGCGTCGTGGCGGCCATCGACGTCAGGATGCGCCAGGCCTCGCGCGCGTACGAGGTCTACGGCGAGCGCGGGCGGACGCCGACGGGGCTCTCGCCGGCCCCGTGGGCGCGCGAGGCCCAGGAGATCGGGGCCGGGGAGATCTTCCTGACGTCGATCGACCGCGATGGCTCCCGGCAGGGGTACGACCTCGAGCTGATCCGCGCCGTGGTGGAGGCTGTCGACGTCCCGGTGATCGCCTTCGGAGGGGTCTCGACCTGGCAGCACCTGGTCGACGGGATCCTGGCCGGCAAGGCGGATGCGGTCTCCGCGGCCAACGTGTTCCACTACACGGAGAACAGTGCCCGGAAGGCCAAGGACTACATGCGGCGGGCCGGCATCGAGGTCCGCTCCTGAGCGGGGTGAGGGACTGATGCGCTACTGCGCGCGGTGCGTCTATCCGGAGAACGCGAGACCGACGATCATCTTCGACGAGGCCGGCGTGTGCAGCGGCTGCCGTGTCCACGAGGCGAAGGCGACGATCGACTGGGACGAGCGCGCCGGGATGCTCCGCGGGATCCTCGCCGAGTACCGGGACCGGGCGCGCGAGGCAGGCAATCCGTACGACTGCATCATCCCGGTGTCGGGCGGCAAGGACAGCCACTGGCAGGTGCACGTGATCAAGGAGATCCACGGGCTGAACCCGCTGCTCGTCGCGTACAACCACCTGTTCAACACCGCGGTGGGGGTCAGGAACCTCGCCAACCTCGTCAAGCGCTTCGACTGCGACCTGGTGCGCTTCACCGTCAGGCCCGACTCGGTCCGGAGGATCGCCCGCTACATGCTCCGGCGCGTGGGCGACATCACCTGGCACTACCACACCGGGATCTTCACCTTCCCGTTCCAGATCGCGGTCAAGTACCGGATCCCCCTCCTGGTCTGGGGCGAGCACGGCTACAGCGAGGTCACGGGCATGTTCCGGCTCGAGGACATCCCGGAGTTCACGAAGTGGTGCCGGCAGGAGTTCGAGATGCGCGGCCTCGAGCTCGAGGACATCGTGAACGCGGAGAGCGGGATCGCCTGGCAGGACGTGGCCGCGTACGTGTACCCCTCGGACGAGGAGATCGAGGAGATCGGGGTGCGGGGCATCTACCTGGGCAACTACGTGCCCTGGGACGCGCGGAGCCAGGCCGAGTTCCTGGTCGAGCAGCGCGGGTTCAAGCCGCTGTCGGGGAAGCGCGACCGGACGTTCAGCCTCTACCACAAGATCGACGACCACGCCAACGACGTGCACGACTACCTGAAGTTTCTCAAGTTCGGCTACGGGCGCGGCACGGACCACGCCAGCCTGGAGATCCGGAGCCACCGGATGACCCGGGAGGAGGGGATCGAGCTGGTCCGGGCCTACGACCACGTCCGGCCGCGGACCCTCGACCTCTACCTCGAGTTCCTCGGGCTCACGGAGGACGAGTTCGAGCGCGCCGTCGAGCCGATGCGCGACCGCTCCATCTGGGAGCGGGACGCCGGCGGGCGGTGGATTGCGGTGGATTCCGTCGCCAGGCACGCGCGCGATCCCGGCCTCGAGGCCGCCCGCCTCTTCCTCGTCCCGGAGGACGAGCGGACCTTCGGAACGCGGAATCGCCATCTCTACTACTCGGGCGCGCCCGGGCCCGCTCTCCCCGTCGACGACCGGTTCATCGACCGGGGGAGCGAGGACGAGTTCGTCATCCTCTAGCCCGGATTGCTCATGAACGGCGGCAACTGGGACCGGACGGGTGGAGCGGCGGGCGGGGCGCCCCCTGAGGCGAGCCGGGGGACCCCACACCG
>CAZWXA010000003.1:12691-32261 GCA_964637755.1 uncultured bacterium
ATGGGGCTGCCCGCTGCGACAGGACCCGTCCGCCTCTCGGGTGATACGTTCATGAATGGTCCGGGCTAGCGACGATGGACACGAGCAGACGTCTGGAAGGCGAGCGGGCCGCTCGAGAAGGCTCGGAGGCAAGACGGCGGCAGCGCGAGCAGATGGGCCTCGCCGAGCGGCCTGCCGGTGGCGCGCGGCACGATCTCGTCCTCCGGGCCGACGGCGGCCCCCGGATCGGTTTGGGGCACCTCATGCGCTGCCTCGCGCTCGCGCAGGCCTGGCAGGAAGGCGGCGGCCGCCCGCTGTTCGTGACCGCCGGGGAGGAGGCCGGGCTCGAGGCGCGGCTCCGCGCCGAGGGGTTCGGCGTGACCCGCGTGCCGGGAGGGCTCGACGAGGGGCGTGACGGTGCGGAGACCGCGGCCCTGGCACGCCGCGCCGGCGCGCGCTGGGTCGTCGTGGACGGCTATGGCTTCAGAGCGGACTACCAGCGGGCCGTCAAGGCCGCCGGGCTCTCGCTGCTGGTGCTGGACGACGATGGGGGCTCGGGCCACTACTGCGCGGACATCGTGCTGAACCAGAACCCTCACGGCGCCGAGCACCTGTACCCGAGTCGAGACGCGCACACGGAGCTGCTGCTGGGACCCCGCTACGCCCTGCTGCGCCGGGAGTTCTGGACGTGGGTGGCGTGGGAGCGGCCGCGTCCGGCGGACCCCCGGAAGGTTCTCGTCACGCTAGGGGGCAGCGATCCCGGCAACGCGACGCTCACGGTCATCCGCGCGCTCGACCGCCTGGGGGCCCCCGGACTGCAAGCCGTCGTGGTGGCCGGCGCCTGCAACCCGAACGGTGACACGCTCGCCCGCGCGGTCGGGGGCTCCCGGCACGCGATGCGGCTCGAGCGCGACGCCCGCAACATGCCGGAGCTGATGGCATGGGCCGATCTCGCGGTCTCGGCGGCGGGCTCGACGTGCCTCGAGCTGGCGTTCATGGGGCTGCCGGGCGTGCTCCTCGTGCTCGCGGAGAACCAGCGCCCGCTCGCCCGGGCGATGGCAGCGGCCGGGGCTGCGATCGACCTCGGACCCGAGGAGGACCGCTCGCCGGCGGACATCGCCGCGGAAGTGGACCGGCTCCTGGCGGCGCCGGATACGTGCGCGGAGATGGCGCGCCGCGGTCGCGCGCTGGTCGACGCCAGCGGAGCCCGGCGGGTCGCCGCCGTCCTGCGAGGCAGGCGCGTTCAGCTCCGGGAGGTGCGCGAGGAGGATTGCCGGCTCCTCTGGGAGTGGGCGAACGACGCCGAGGTGCGCGCGCAGTCGTTCGCCTCCGGCCCGATCGCCTGGGAGGACCACGTCCGGTGGTTCAGGTCCAGGGCGGGCGATCCCGGCTGCCGGCTCTACATCGCGGTCGACGAGTCCGGCGCGCCCGTGGGACAGATGCGCTGCGAGATCGACGGGGCCGAGGCGACGGCCTCGGTCAGCATCGACCGGCGCTTCCGCGGCAAGGGCTACGGCCGCGCCCTGATCGAGCGGTCCACCCGGAGGGTCTTCCGGGAGACGGACGTGAGCGTCGTGCACGCCTACATCAAGCCGTCCAACCCTCGCTCGGAGCGCGCCTTCCTCGAGGCCGGCTTCCGGCGGCTCGCGCCGACGACCGTGCGGGGCCACGCGGCGCTCCACCTGGTTCTCGCCAAGACCGGCTCTGTCCGATGACGGCGGCCATCGCGATCGCCGGCCGGTCGGTGGGCCCAGGGTGCCCCGTGTACGTGATCGCCGAGATGTCGGCGAATCACGGCCAGGACTTCGACCGCGCGGTACGGCTTCTGGAAGCGGCCCGCGCGGCCGGCGCCGACGCGGTGAAGCTCCAGACCTACACCGCCGACACGCTGACGCTCGCCTCAGACCGCGACGAGTTCCGGATCGGTGGCGGCACCCTGTGGGACGAGCGGACCCTGCACGACATCTACCAGGAAGGCCACATGCCGTGGGAGTGGCAGCCCCGGCTCAAGGCCGTCGCCGAGGAGATCGGCATCCAGCTTTTCTCGACCGCGTACGATCCCACCGCCGTCGACTTCCTCGAGAAGATGGGCGTGCCGGCCCACAAGGTCGCGTCCTTCGAGAACGTCGACTTGCCGCTCATCGAGAGGATGGCCGCGACCGGAAAGCCCATCATCATCTCGACCGGCATGGCAACGCTCGCCGAGATCGAGCGGGCCGTGCAAGCCGCGCGGCAGGCCGGCGCCACGGAGATCGCGCTCCTGAAGTGCACGAGCGCGTACCCGGCGCCCGCGGACGAGATGCACCTGCGGACGATCCCGCACCTGGCGGAGACGTTCGGTGTTCCCGTGGGCCTCTCGGATCACACGCTCGGCATCGCCGTCCCCGTGGCGGCGGTGGCGCTCGGAGCGAGCATCGTCGAGAAGCACCTGACGCTCTCGCGTGCCGTTCCCTCGCTCGACAGCGCGTTCTCGCTGGAGCCGGCCGAGTTCCGCGCGATGGTCGAGGCGATCCGGACGGCCGAGCAGGCCCTGGGCCAGGTCCGGTACGGCCCGAGTGCAGGCGAGGCGGCGACCGTGGCGTTCCGCCGCTCGCTGTTCGTCGTCCGGGACGTCCGGGCGGGAGAGCGCTTCACGCCGGACAACGTCCGCTCGATCCGTCCCGCCCATGGCCTGCCACCGCGCCACCTCCCCCAGGTGCTGGGCTGCCGCGCCGCCGTCGACATCCTCGCCGGGACTCCGCTCGCGTGGAGCCTCGTGGCCGGCCGTGAGGCGGAGTAGGGGCGTGGAGATCGTCGCGCTCACGAGCGACCGGTACCCCGCGTGGGACGACTTCTGCGCCCGGAGCGACGACGCCTGGTTCTGGCACACGACCGCCTGGCTCGACTACCAGCTCCGCTGCCGGCCCGAGGCCAGCGGCGAGTCGCTTGCCTTCATGGTGACGGAGGGCTCGAGTGTGGCGGCGGTCGTTCCCCTGATGCTCGTGGAGCGCAGCTACGGTCCGCTCCGGGTGAGGGAGATCGCCGCCGGCAGCGAGATCTGCTGGGCCCCGGCGCTGGCGGGAGACCTCTCGCCCCCTGGTCGCGCCCGAGCGCTCGAGGCGGTCTTCGCCCGGGTCGACGAGCTGGCGAGGGACAGGGCCGCCGCGCGAGCCTCCTTCAAGCAGAGTCCTCTCGCCCGGTCGTTCTGGGCGAGCGCACCGCGCGTCCCCGATGACCTGTCGAGGTTCGGCTACGCGGACGTCTCGCTCGCCACGCAGGTGCTCGACCTCGGCGAGCCGGCCGCGCGGCTGTGGCGCGCGATGAGCGAGAACCACCGCCGCAACGTGACGCGCGGCGCGAGGTCGCTCGCCGTGGTGGCGTTCGACAGCGGGCAGGCCGACCTCGACGTCTTCGAGGAGTACCGGACGATGCACCACAGGGCCGCCGGTCGCGTGACCCGGCCCCTCGTCACCTTCAGGATCATGTACGACTGGATCGAGCAGGGGCACGGTGTGCTGTTCGCCGCCCGCCAGGGCGGCCGGTTCGTCGGGTTCGTCTACGTGATGCGCTACAAGGACGGCGCCTTCTACGGCTCCGGCGCCAACGACCCCGACTGCCGGGAGCCGATCGGCCACGTGCTGCACTGGGAGGCCATCCGGTGGCTCGGGGCGAACGGCTCCCGGCGGTACGAGATGGGCACGCAGCGGTTCTCGGCCCTCCCGCACGATGCGCCGTCCGAGAAGGAGCTGAACATCGCCCGCTTCAAGCGCGGCTTCGGCGGCGTCACGGTGCCGCTCCCCATCCGCGAGAAGTATTACTCCGCCGAGCTGTACCGGCACGTCAGCGCCGAGCGCGGGGCGGCTTTCCTCGAGCACCTGGGGCGCGGGGCGGTGCCGGCGTGAGCCGGATCTGGGAGGCGAAGTACCGTGAGGCGCCGGAGAACTTCCGGCGCTACCCGAACGAGGAGATGGTCCGGTTCCTCGGCCGGACGTACTTCAGGACCACCTCCCCCTCGGAGCGCGCGGCGATCCGGGTGCTCGAGGTCGGCTGCGGAAACGCGGCGAACCTATGGGTGATAGCCAAGGAAGGCTTCGCCGCCTACGGGATGGACATCTCGCCCCAGGCGCTCGAGCTGGCACGGCTCACGCTCCGGAAGTGGGGCGTCCGGGCCGACTGCCGCCTGGGCGACGCGCGGGCGCTCCCGTACGCGCCGAGCTTCTTCGACGTCGTGATCGACGTGGGGACGCTGTCCTGTCTGACCTTCACCGAGCTGGGCTCCGCGTACGCGGAGATCTGGCGGGTGCTGAAGGAGGGCGGCCTGTTCTTCTCCTATCACTTCGGGAGGGACACCTGGGACTTTGACCACGGGGGCGGCGCGCTGATCGACCGGCACACCATCGACAACACCCCGAACCCCGAGGCGATCTTCCCGGACCTCGGGACCCTGTCGATGCTCGAGCCCGGCGACGTGGAGGAGCTGCTCGACACGCTCTCCTTCCGCGATCTCAACATCGAAACGGTGATCAAGACCTACGGTGGCCGAAGCAAGCACCTGCAGTACCTCGTGATCACGTGCCGGAAGTAGCGGCGCGGGAGGGGCGCAGCGCGCGAGCGATGAACGTCCTGATCATCCAGCAACTGGCCTGGGGGATCCGCATCGGCCACGAGATCGGGCGGAGCCTCCACGGGCGTGGCCACACCCTGGCCGCGCTGGTGCACGGGCTCGAGACCCGGGACTTTGTGGAACGCCAGCGGGAGGTCCCCTACCGGCACGTGTATTTCGCCGACCCCCTGTACGACGCGGGCGGCGACCGGGTAGCGGAAGCCACGATCCGAGAGATCGAGGAGCGGTACGGGATCGACAGCGTCTGGCGGGTCATCGTCGCGGACCGGATCCTCGTCTACTCGTTCCTGAACAGCCGCCAGTTCGTTTCGCGCCGGCCGAAGAGCAACGATTACGTCCTCTCCGTTCTCGCCCGCATGGCCGCCAAGGTGCGGGAGATTGTCGACACCGTCCGGCCCGACTACGTCGTCGCGCCGAACGTCGCGAGCCTGATGAATTACCTGCTCTACCTCGAGTGCCGGTGCCGGAAGATTCCGTTCTACTCGGTCGCGTACTCGGGCTTCGGCAAGTACCTCTTTATCGCCGACGACGAGGTGAGGGCTGCGGACCACATCCGCGCCCGGTGCGAGGAGCTGCTCGATGAGCCGGGACGCTCGGCCCGCCACGAGGAGGCACGCGACCTCTACGTGAAGTTCGTGGCCGGCCACGCGGACGCGCGGGCGCCCTACAGCGCCGGCGCCCGGGCTCCCCGGAGCGCTGCGGCCGTCGCCGGGCGCTTCCTGGCTTCCACGGCGCTCCTGCCGGCGAGGCTCGTCCGCGCGGGGCTCCGCAGCCGGCGGGCGCTCGACATCCGGAACATCTGGCTGCCGAACAACTCGCGCCTGAACGCGCTGCGCAACGTCTGGATCAACTACCGGGAGGGGCTCGTCACCACCGACCGCCAGGGCGAATGCATCCGGGATCTCGGCCGGGTGGGCTTCCCGTACGTGTTCTATCCCCTCCACGTCGAGCCCGAGCTGCCGCTCATGGTATGGGCGCCCAAGTTCGCCAACCAGCTCGAGACGTGCCGGCGGATCGCGATGGAGCTGCCCGCGGGCATCCGCCTCCTCGTGAAGGAGCACCCGGGCATGGTGTCCTCGCGGCGCTCGGAGTTCTACGAGGAGCTTCGCGGGCTGCCGAACGTCGAGCTGGTCCACAGCTCGCTGTCGGCCTCGGCGATCCTGCAGAGCCCGCTCTGCCAGGGGGTCGTCGTGGTGGCCTCCTCGGTCGGCATCGAGGCGGCGCTGAACGGGCGTCCCGTCGTCGTCCTCGGCCCGTCCGGCTACGACGTCTTCCCGTGGGTGCACCGGGTGACCACGCTGGAGGACGCGACCGCGAGGATCCGCCGGATGTGCCTCACGCCGGAGCGTCCAGGTCCCGAGGAAGTGGAGCGCCGGAGCGTCGCCTACCTGGCGGCCGTGGTCGAGCACTGCGTCCAGAGCGACTACCACAGGGCGTGGAACCAGTCGGCAGGGGATGCGGGCCCCGAGGCGATCGTGGACGCCATCGAAGAGCGGTTCCGCGCAGACCGATGACGACGATGCCGAGAACGCACCCGGGCGGACCGACCTGCGAGGCCCAGGCGCCGGGGGGAACGTGGGTCTCGCCCGCGACGGGACGGCTGCTCGCCTGGAACCCCCTCACCGGGGTCTTTGCCACTCCGGACGCTGACGAGCGCTTCGCGTGCCTGGCCGGGGAGATCCCCGATTTCCGGATCGCGGCGGCGCCCCTCGCCGGCGCGGAGATCGAGGCCCTGCGCGCCCGCCTCGCGGAGTGGTGGACGCGCAGCGAGGCGGAGCCCGTTCCGCCACAGACGCTGAGGGTGGCGTCGCGGCGGGACGAACGCCGATACCGGCGACTGATCGCCCGGGCGGAGATCGGCGAGTTCGTCAGGTGGTGCGCTCGAGGCCGGCGCCCGGGTACCCAGCGGGACAGCATGGAGCGGTACCGCACGGTTGCCGACGTCTATCCGAACGCGCTGCGGCGGCAGATCTGGGTGCTGGCCGGCGGGCGCCCGGCGAGCGCCTCCATCCTGCTCTTCAAGCGGCTGAGCCTCGAGCCGATCGTCGACCTGATCCGGACGGAGCGCCTCCGGTCGGTCCTGGACTTCGGCTGCGGCTGGGGCGCGAACACGATCCTGCTGAACCAGCTTCTCCCCGGCGTCGACGTCTGGTCGTTCGACTACAGCCCAGAGCGCGTGCTGGCGGCGGAGTTCAACCTCCGGCGCCTCGGCCTGGCGCCACACCGACTCTTCGTCGCCGACGGCAGCCGCCTCCCGCTGCCGGACGACTCGGTGGACCTCGTGCTCACGACGCACGTGCTGGAACAGATGGGCGAGGTGCTCCCGCGCGCTCTGGCGGAGGTCCGGCGCGTGGCCCGGCGCTTCGCCTGTCACATCGAGCCGACGTACCGCTGGGCTCGCTGGCCCCATCGCCTTCGGATGCGCCGCCTCGGCTACCCGCGCGACATCGCCGAGCGGTCGGTGTCGCTCGGGTGGGAGCTGCTCGCGCACCGGCCGGCCAGCCCCGCGTGGGGGCGGAATCCGGGCGAGCTGATCGTGCTGAGGAAATGAGGGTGGCCGGGCAGCTCAAGGAAGGGGTCACCAAGGTCCGCGTCTTCGGGTACTACCTGGAGCGGGCGACGGGGCGCGTGCTCGACGTCGGCTGCGGCATCGGGGACCTCACCCGGCACGCGCCGCGGCATCTCTGCATCGTGGGGATCGACCGATCGTACGAATACTGCCGGAAGGCGCGGGCGGCCGGCGAGGTGGCGGTCTGCGCCGACCTGGCGCGCCCGCTGCCGTTCGGGAACGGGGCGTTCGAGTCGGCCGTGTGCAGCGATACGTTCGAGCACCTCGAGCGTCCGCTCGAGCTGGTCAGGGAGATCCACCGCGTGCTCCGGGCGGACGGCCTCCTCCTCTGTCATGTCCCCAACGAGTTCTCGCACAAGAGTCTCCGTCAGGTCCTGCGGGGCCAGGGGATCTGCAACCGGGCCTTCTTCCCGGACGCCGAGGAGTGGGATTATCCCCACCTCCGGTTCTTCAGCCACGGCGGGTTCCGCAGGATGCTCGAGCGCGGCGGGTTCGCGCTGGTCGACGACCTCACCGACTTCGGCCGCTGGTGGCGCCGGTGGCTCTACCCGCTGTTCGGCTCGGGGCCGTCCTTCGTCGCGCGAAAGGCGGAACTCGCGCGATGAAGAAGCGGGACATCAGGCAGAGCCAGTGGTTCGAGGAGGTCGCGGAGTACTTCGACCTCGATCCCGCGCTCGTGGCCGCGGCGGTTCCCGCCCGGAGGGTCGAGGCGGGCCGCGAATCGAGGGACGTGAGGGAGGCGAGGCTCCGGCTGCGGGGCATGTTCATGCGGCCCGAGAGCGTCGAGCTGCTCGAGAGGATCCAGAGGGCCGATCCCGAGAGTATCTCCGACGACGAGCGCTCGGCCTCCTGGAAGGAGTACATCTTCGTCTGCATCAATGGCGAGCGGCGAGCCTTCCAGCGCCTGCCGTTCTACGACCGGGTCATCCGATGCGTGGTCGAGCCGCTCCTCGGCGCCGTCCCGCACCCGACGGTCGTGGACTACGGCTGCGGACCCTCGCTACTGACTCGCCTGCTGGCTCAGGACTTCGGCGACCGGATCCGCACGGTATCCGTCGACGTGGGCCGGTACGCGGTCGAGTTCTCGGTCGCCCGGAACCGGCTCTACAACCCGGACGCCAGGGGGATCCTGCTCGACGACGTCCGGGCGCCGCTCCACGTGCGGGGCGTCGACCTGATCCTGGCGTACAGCGTGTTCGAGCACCTGCCCGACTCGACCCGGCAGATCGGGGCGCTGATCGACTGTCTGGCCGACGGGGGCATGCTGATCGAGAACTATTCCGGCCACTCGTCGGAGCGGCCCCACAAGTCGGATACGTTCGACGCGTACCGGGCGCGGGACAGGAACCTCGACCTCCTCCGGAGCCGGCTCGGGCTCGTGTACGGCTCGATGCCGGACAGGCGCGACGGCGTGTACGCGCGGGACCGGGGCGACCGATACTGGATGAAGGGAGACAGGAACGCCGGGCTGACGGATGTGATCCGGTACCGGCTCGGCAAGGACGACGCGCGGTTGCGGTCGGCGTGGCGGGGCATCGTCCGGCGGGCCCGGAGCTCCCGATTCTCGGGGCTCCTCGAGAGGCTCGGCGCATACGGACCGATCCGGAGGGGTGGGACACTGAAGACATGAGGGCGCGACTCGTGAAGCTCGGGAACGGCAGGCAGGCGTGGAGCGAGATGAAGACGTGGGTCCGGGACCTCCTCGGCGCCTACCGATCCGGCCACCACGATTTCAGCGTTCGCGCCGGGGCGCCCGTCGTGGCGGACTCGATCGTGGGGCGGAGCAACCACGAGCGCTGGTCGCTGATGGCGCCGGTCTTCCGGGACGCCGTCGCCGGCCGGCGGGTGCTGGACGTGGGGGCGCACCTCGGCTTCTTCTCGCTGAAGGCCCTCGAGCACGGCGCCCAGCACGTGACGTCGCTCGAGATGAATCCCGTGCTCTGCGGGCGGATGGAGCGGGTCAAGGCCCGTCACGGCCGGTCGCTGCGGGCGCGGGAGGGCGACCGGTGGACGATCCGGTGCGGGGACTTCTTCGACCCGCTGCCGGCGTACGACACGGTGATGCTGTTCGGGATCACGTATCACCTGCTTCGCACCGGGATGCGGCGGCAGGTCCTGCCGCAGGTCGGCGCCTATCGCGAGCTGTTCCGGCGCATCGCCGGGATCGCCCAGTCGCGGGTGATCGCCGAGTGGGGACCGCCCAAGCGGAGGAGCTTCGAGCCGAGCCCGTACTGGGACCAGTTCTCGTACGACGCGTTCCGCGCGGCCCTCGAGGAGTGCTTCCCCCGGGCGGCCTACCTCGGCCATCACGAGTACTACGGGACCGGCCGCGAGGATACGCGCCGGCACGTGCACTACGGCGTGAAGACGGCCGCGGCGTGATGGACCTTACCCCCGCGCAGCGAACGTACGTGGGGGAGGTCCTGGCCCTCGCGCCGCTCCTCTCCTTCAACGAGGGCACGGGCGCGTTCGACATCAGCGAGCCGGACGTGACCTGGGAGCAGATCGGGCTGATCGGGCCCGCGATCCGCACGCTCCGGAACATGCCGCCGCCCCCGCCGGCCCTGAGTTCGGTCCGGCTCGCCGACCTCGTCACCGGGTACTACGACCGGTGTCTCGAGCACCATGCGTTCCAGCGGCTCAACGAGTCCGTGCCGCACGCGCAGACGTGCTGGATCCGGTACGCCCAGAACACGTTCTGTCTCGGACGGATCGATCCGGATGCGGAGCTGGACCAGGCGGCGGCGATCCGCTTTCTCACGGAGATGGGCCGCCGAGCCGACAATCCCGTGAACGCGTCCATCGCCCGCGAGTTCCGGCGGGACCCCGGGCTGTGGAAGGCCCTCCGGAAGGACCGGGATGGATGGCTGATGTTCCACGCCGACATTCCCATCCGGTCCGTGCTCCTGAGGAAGCGCCTCAAGGCGTACTGGAAGACCTTCGTGAATCGAGTGACCCGGACGCCCGAGGAGGATCGGGTACTCGGGCTGGTCCGGAGCATCGAGGCCCACGGGTGGAGCAATGACCTCGCCCGGCAGCCCTCCGGGAGCGTGCTCGGCTACTCGAGAAAGACGGGCCGCTACATGGCGCTGACCGGGCGCCACCGGATCGCCGCGGCGCGCTACCTGTACTCGCAGGGCAGGCTCGCGGGCCAGACCCGCCTCGAGGTTCCCGTGATCACCTATCCGTGGGCGTCGTGGCTCCAGGGGCGACCCCACCCGGACACGCCGCGCTGCGACTGGTGCCGATGACCCGCGGGCCGCTCCCGGAGCCCCATCCGGGGCCGTCTTGCGTCTGGACCTTCTCGAGCGGCCTGCGCGTTCCTCGGCATCCGGCCGGGGGCTCGCGGGTCGGGAGCCGGTGACGGGATGGCGCGCGAGATGCCGTGTCCGATCTGCGGCGCCGAGCGCGGCTACGCCGTCGCCGGCTACGACCGCAAGGCGGGGCCGGAGGTCTTCCGGTTCCTCGGCCTGCCGGGGCCCGTCAGCCGCTGGACCGTGTGCGCGGGCTGCGGCTTCCTCTTCCAGAACCCGCGCCCCGGGCCGGATGACATCCTGGCCCTCTACGCGAGCGGCGTGTACCGCGAGAGCCGGCAGTACACCGAGCACTTCTTCCGGATGCGGTACCGGAACCCCGTCGAGCACTTCGCGTGGCTCGGCCGCCGGGTTCGGCTCGATCGATCGCCGAGGGTGCTGGACATCGGCGCGGGCCATGGCGGCGCGGTGCGAGCGTTCCGGGACCTGGGCGCCCGGGCGGACGGCATCGAGGTGGACACGAACCTGTGCCGGACCGCCAGCCATCGCTTCGGGGTCGGGCTGATCCACGGCGACTTCGCGACCCATCCGTTCGAGGACGCGGCGTTCGACGTCGTCTACTCCTCCCACACCCACGAGCACTTCGACGACGTCTTCGGCGTGAACGCGAAGATCCGGCGCCTGCTCGGGCCGGGAGGCCTCCTCCTGCTCGTCGTGCCGACCTATCGCTTCGGGGGGCGGAACGGGCAGGGCTTCATCAACGTGTTCCACAACTCGATCTTCACGGCCATCAGCCTGCGCAACATGCTGGCGCTGAGCGGCTTCGAGCCCGTCTCGGTCCGCTATCCCTTCGACCACTCGCGGCCCGAGGTGTGGGCCGTCGGCCGCAAGGCCGACCTGCCGGCCCCGGCGATCCGCCGCGACCGGCCCCGGTGGGTCGTGCGGGAGATCCGGTACGCGCCCCTGCTGTTCGAGGGGCTCTACCGGCTGACCGATCTTCCCGCCCGCGCCCTCCGATCGTGCTGGCGCCGCGCCGGGGCGCGCGCGAGAACGGCCGGCGTCCCGAGCCCGTGAAGATGCGGGTCGCGATCGTGGCGCCGAAGGTGAACCTCGAGACCGGCGGGGGCAGCCACTACAGCCTCCTCCTCTACGTCAGGGGACTCCGGGAGCTCGAGGTCGAGGTGGAGGTCTACTCGCTCGACGTGACCTCGACCGGGGCGACGGAGGAGTTTGCCGCGGCCGGGGCGGCCCTGCACTTCGTCGGCGCCGCGGGGCCCGCGGAACAGGCCGAGCGGCTCGGCGCCGTCAAGTGCGACGTCCTGCTCGTGGACGCGCCCATGGCGGTCGCCTACGAGTACAAGCGGCGCTTTCCCCGCCGCCGGGTCGCCGCCCACATCAACACGCTCTCGGGCTTCTGCACGAACGTCGGGCACCAGCAGGCCGGCTGCTGGCTCGCGTGCACGCATCGCGACCGGGTCCGCCACCATCCGGGGAGGCTCCCCCAGCGGGCGAAGTACTTGCTCGTCGGACATCGCGTGGTCACCGACCTGGCACGGGGCTTCCGCTCGCTCGACGGGTGCATCTTCCCGTCGCCCCAGACGGTGGAGGCGTACCGGGTCTACCGGCTCGATCCGGCCCGGTGCTTCGTCGTGCCCGAGTGCCTCGACCTCGAGCTGATCGCGCGTTTCCAGGCCGCGCCGTTCCGGGCCGGAGACGGCCCGCTCACGCTCCTCTACGTCGGCTCGCTCGCCGAGTACAAGGGGATGGCCCTCCTCTTCGAGGCGCTCCGGCGGGTGCAGGTACCCTGGCGGCTCCGGATCTACGGTGACGGTCCGGATCGGGGTCGCGTGCTCGCGTTCGCGGAGGAGTTCCGCGGGCGGGTCGACTTCCGCGGGCACGTCGCCAACAGCGCCCTCTTCGCCGATGTCGACGGCGGCGACTTCCTCTTCGTCCATCCCTGTCTCTGGTTCGAGGCGCTCGGCCGGGGGATCCTCGAGGCGATGGCGCTCGGGATCCCCGTGCTGGTGCCCGATGTCGGCGGGCCGGCCTGGAGCGTCACGGAGGGGCTGACGGGCCTGCACTACGGGCACCGCGATCCGGCGGCGCTGGCCGAGCGGATCGAGTGGGCCGCCGCCCACGCGGTTGACGTGCGCCGGATGGCCGTGCGCGCTCGCGAGGCCGCGCGCGCCTACGGCTACCGGCGTATCGCGCGGCTCTGGAGTGAGACCCTCGAGCGGATCGCCGCGCCCGATGCCAGCCATGCCTGACCGCTGGCGCTGGATCTACGAGGTCTACCGCCGGAACTGGGCGGGGGTGCTCGCCGCACTCGTCCTCACCGCCTTGGCCGCGGCGGTCGAGATCGCGAGCATGGCCATGTACTACCCGGTTCTCGCGATCTTCACGGGGGCCTCCGTCACGGGCCGGGTCGGGGCCCGGCTCGTCGGCCTCGTCAGCGGGATCATCGGCGCCAGGCCGGGCCTGGCGTCCATCCTGGCCCTCCTCGTCTTCTTGATGGTCCTGCGCGCGGGCCTCCTCTACCTCTCGCGAATCGTCTCGAACCACTACGAGCTCGAGTTCCAGCTCGCCCTGAAGCGTGAGTTCCTCCGCCGCTTCGCGGAGGCCTCCTGGGAGTTCATCATCCGGTCGAAGTCCGGGTCGATCCTGAACATCTTCGGGTCCCACACCTCCGAGGCGAGCCGGGGGCTCTTCTGCCTGGTCGAGTTCCTCATGGACGTGGTCTCGTGCGCCGCGTACCTTGGCTTCGCCGTGTACGTGTCGCCGACCCTGGCCGTGTTCATCGTGGCCGCGGGTCTCGTCGTCGGGCCCGTCGTGCGGTCGATCTACGGCCGGATCCGGGCGCTCGTGCAGCAGCGGATCGCGGTGCAGAACGAGCTGGCGAACAAGTTCCTCGACTACCTCCGGGGGATCAAGACCTTCAAGAGCATGTCGCTCGAGCGCTTCTACCTGCGGGAGATCGACGCGGACCTCCGGGCGTTCAACGCCAACCAGCGGCGCTCGCAGCGGGTCCAGGCGACGCTGACCGCGATCGGGCAGCCGCTCTTCGGCGTGATCGGGGCGGCCTTCCTGCTCGTGGCGTACTACCGGTTCGCGGTGGGCATGGAGACGGTCGTGATCTTCTTCGCGCTCCTCACCCGGACCTACACGCAGCTCAACGGACTGCAGGTGAACTTCGGCCGGCTGATCGCGCACCTCCCCGCGATCCGCGCGTGTCACGACTTCGAAGTCGAGGCCGCCGCCGCCGGCGAGATGGCGGGCGGGTCGCCGCTGGCAGGGCGGATCTCCGTGATCGAGCTGGACCGCGTGGGCTTCGCCTACCCCGACGGGACGCGCGTCTTCGAGAGCGTCTCGCTCGCCCTCGGGGTGGACCGGGGGCTGTTCGCGATCGCCGGCCCCTCGGGGACCGGCAAGACCACGCTGCTCGACCTCCTGTCCGCGCTCGTCCGGCCCACGAGCGGTGCGATCCGGATCAACGGGACGGACGTCCGGGCGCTGGACCTGCGGGCCCTCCGCGCGCGCTTCGGCTTCGTCCCCCAGAGCCCCGTCCTCTTCAACCGATCGGTCAAGGAGAACATCAGCCTGCGGGAGGAGGCGGAGACCGACCTGGAGGGGGTCGAGGCCGCGGCGCGGATGGCCGACGCCCACGAGTTCATCGCGCGGCTCGCGCGGGGCTACGATACCGTGATGGGGGAGGAGGGGGCCTCGCTCTCGCTCGGGCAGATCCAGCGTGTCTCCATCGCGCGCGCCCTCTACCAGCGGCCGGAGATCCTCTTCTTCGACGAGCCGACGAGCGCGCTCGATCCGCGCGCCGCGGCGGAGGTCATGCGCGTGATCGAGCGGATCGCGGAGACGTACCCCGTCTTCCTGGTCTCGCACAGCGAGGACACCCGCCGGAACGCGCAGACCCTGCTCGTCCTGGATGGCGGGACGGTCCGGGTCGTCGAACCCGCGCAGGCCACGTCGGTCCGATGACGCCCCGGACGGACACCGGTCGGACTGCCCGGCTCGTTCCCGCGCCGGTTCCCGGGAACACAGGCCGCCGGCTGTCTGCCTCGGCCGCGCCATCCTCCGCGCGTCGCTCGTGGGTGTGTGTATCTCCCGCATTGTCGTCAGTCGCCTGGAGAAGGCCACGGTGATGCGCCCCGTCTGCCTGATCACGCCCCCGTCGGTTTTTCTCCTCGACGAGCGGGTCTTCATGACGCTCGGCATCCTCCGCGTCGCGGCGGCGCTCGAGACGGCGCACTGCCCGGTCGAGATGCTCGACTTCTCCGGCGTCGAGAACTACGAGGCCGCCCTGGCGGATCACGCCGCGGCATCCCCGGCCGCGGTCTACGGCATCACGGCGACGACGCCCCAGATGCCGGCCGTGGCGAGGATCTGCGAGGTCATCCGCCGGGTCCGCCCGGACGCGCGGATCGTCCTCGGCGGCCCCCACGTGACCCTCGTCACGACCGCGTGCAAGCGCGAGCGGACGCCCGGCGCCGAGGGCCGCGGGTCGAAGGCCTACCACCGGCTGCTCGAGCTGGCGGACGTCGTCGTGGCGGGGGACGGCGAGGACGCCATCTTCGAGGCCCTGGGGGCGGACCCGCCGAGGCTCGTCGACGCCGACGACCCCGGGTCCCCCCTCTTCCTCACGAGCCGGAGACTCACGGAGCTGCCGTTCCCGGCCCGCCACCTCGTGGATGCGGAGAGCTACCACTACCAGATCGACGGCGTGCGGGCGCTCAGCCTGATCGCCCAGCTCGGCTGCCCGTTCGCCTGCGGCTTCTGCGGCGGGCGCGAGTCTCCCTCTTTCCGGCGGGCGCGCATACGGGCGACCGAGAGTGTCGTGGCCGAGATCGCGCACCTTCACGACCGGTACGGCGTCACGGGCTTCATGCTCTACGACGACGAGCTGAACGTGAACCCGAAGATGATCGACCTGATGCAGGCGATCGAACGGCTCCAGGCGGAACGGGGCGTCGAGTTCAGGCTGCGGGGCTTCGTCAAGGCGCAGCTCTTCACGGACGCGCAGGCGGACGCGATGTACCGGGCGGGGTTCCGCTGGATCCTGACCGGCTTCGAGTCGGGCTCGCCGCGCATCTTGAAGAACATCAACAAGAAGTCGACCCGGGAGGAGAACACCCGGTGCGTCGACATCGCCAGGCGGCACGGGCTCCGGGTCAAGGCCCTCATGTCCATCGGCCACCCCGGCGAGTCGGAGCGGACGGTCCTGGAGACCCACGACTGGCTCCTGGAAACGGCGCCCGACGACTTCGACGTGACGATCATCACGACCTACCCGGGGACGCCGTACTACGACCACGCGACGCCCCACCCGGCCGACCCGGAGGTGTGGACGTACGAGTACAACGGCGACCGCCTGTACAGCCTCGAGGTGGACTACACGACGGTCGCCGACTACTACAAGGGCGACCCCGACGGCGGCTACCGCTCGTTCGTCTACACCGACGCCCTGACCGCGGACGAGCTGGTGCGGCTCCGCGACTTCACCGAGCGCGACGTCCGGAAGCGGCTCGGCATCCCGTTCAACCGGAGCGGCGCGGCCCTCAGGTACGAGCACTCGATGGGCCAGTCCGGCGGGCGGCTCCCGGGCAACATCCTCCGGACGAGCGACGGCGCGGGGAGCCCGGCCGGAGGCACGGGGTGACAGAGGACCGCGACGCCGGCATGGACGGGCCCGGGACGCTCCCCCGAACACGCCGCGGCCGGATGGGCATCGAGGCGGAGGCGATGAGGCGCGGGACCGCGGCGCCGGCCAGCCGGGATCCGGAGTTCACTCTGGCGGACCTGGGGAGGGAGCGGCTCCTTCGGGTCGGCGGAGCCGAGTACCGCACGCACTACAGCGAGCGCGTCGTCCGGATGCTGATCGCCCGCAAGGGGCTCCACCGGGCGCCGCTCTACTTCCCCTTCAAGGAGACGCGCGGCCGTCACTTCCTCGAGCGGCTCTTCCGCCACCTCGCGGCGCGCGGCGCGCGGGACCTGCGTATGCTGGAGGTGGGCTGTTCCTTCGGCCACATCACCGAGTACCTGAACGACGAGCCGCTCGTGGCCGAGATCAGCACCTTCGACGTGGACGGCCCCTTCGTCGAGATCACGCGCGCGAAGGTGGCGGAGCTGCCGCTCGACAAGGTCCGCGCCGTCCTCCACCTCACGGACGAGGAGACCACGCGCCTGCCGTTTCCCGACGCGTCGTTCGATCTCGTCCTGGCTGTCGGCGTGATCGAGCACCTGCCCGCGCGCGACCGGCACCGCTACGTCGACGAGTATTACCGGGTTCTCGCCGCCGGCGGCCACGTCGCGATCCTCGACACGCCGAACCGCGCGTTCCCGCTGGAGACCCACTCGGTGGGACTGCCCGGCATCCAGTGGCTTCCTCCGGGGATCGCCTTCCGCTACGCCCGCCTGCTCCGTCCCGATCGCGTGAGCGGCACGGGCTTCGAGGCATTCAGCGAGGGCGCGTGGCGCAACGCGTCCCTCCGCGAGTGCCTGCCGTCCCGCGGCGCCGCCGGTCTGGCCGACGTGACCGAGGAGGCGGGCTACGGCTGGCGCTTCTTCCGCGAGACCGCGCGGTCGCGGACCCGCCGCGCCCTGCTCCCGCTCTTCGCTCTCGCCTGCGGCGCGTTGCGCGCGGCGGGACTCCCGCCGTCTCTGGCCCTCCCGTACTTCAACCTCGTCTTCAAGCGGGAAGAGAGCCGATCCCGGCGGCGCGGGACCGGACCGGGCGTGAGGGACGCGGCGTGAAGGGCTCGGCGTGAAGGTCGCGATCACGCTGAACCCGTTCGCGGGCGCCGGCGGCGGGAGCGTGAGCTTCGCGCGGGTGCTGGCGGACACGCTCCCTGGGCTGGACATGGAGGTCTCCTTCGACCTCGAGGGCCCGGCGGACGCGCTCCTGGTCTTCGCGCAGCACGGGACGCCGCGGCTCCTCGCCCGTCACCGGCGCCGGGGCGCGCGCATCCTCCATCGCCTGGACGAGCGGATCGACCCCGGGGAATCGCCGGCGCGGCGCGCCAAGCACCGGCGGATCGCGCGGCTCAACGCGCTGGCCGACCTCACGATCTTCCAGAGCGAGTTCGTGCGCGAGAACGTCGGCCCGATCTGCCGGGCTCCGGCCGCGCGCGTGATCCACAACGGCGTCGACCCGCGCGTCTTCGCGCCCGACGGCCCGCGCGTGGGCCTTGCGGGCCGGCCGGCGGCCCTGCACGTCTCCTGGTCGGTCGGGGAGAGCAAGCGGCTCGACCGGATCGCCGACCTGCTGGCCGCGGGGCCGCCGGAGTTGCGCGTGCACTGCGTCGGGCGTCACGCGGAAGCGGGCCTCGCCTGTCTCCGCGATCCCCGCGTGACCGTGCTCGGCCCCAAGCCGCGCGAGGAGGTGGCGGCGCTCATGCGCGGCGCCGACTTCCTGTTCTTCCCGTCCCAATCCGAGCCGTGCCCGAACACGCCGATCGAGGCGATGGCCTGCGGGCTCCCGTGCCTGTACCATCCGAGCGGGGGCACGCCGGAACTGCTCGGCGACGCGGGGCTCGCGATGGGGCCGTCGCTCGCGGCGGACGTGGCACGGCTCCTCGCCGCGCGCGAGGAGATGCGTGACCGGGCCCTCGGGCGTGCGCCCGAGTTCTTCGCCGAGCGCGTCGCGGCGAGGTATGCGGCGGCCATCCGTGAACTGCTCGAACAGCCGGCGGGCGCGCCCCGCTCGCGCATGGAGAGACTATGGACCCGGGCCGGTTTCTGAAGGACCAGGTCAAGCGGCTCGACCGGGTGCTCGGGACGAACTGGCTCGACCCCAAGCGGCGCGTCCGCGGCCACCGCCCGAAGATGATCTCGGTCGAGGTCACGAGCCGCTGCAACCTGAACTGCCCGTTCTGCCTCGTGGGGCTCCAGAACCAGCTCCCCTCGACGGAGCACGACCTCCTGCCGCGCGGCCTCGGCAACATGGAGATGGACCTGTACCGGAAGATCGTGGACGACGCCGTCGCGTTCGGCATGGCGAAGGTCCAGCTCCACTTCCAGGGCGAACCCCTGCTGCACAAGGGACTGCCCGAGATGGTCCGGCTGGCGAAGGGGCGCGGGCTCGCGACCCAGATGTTCACCAACGGCCTGCCGCTGACCGAGGCCCTGGCCGACCGGCTCCTCGACGCGGGCCTCGACCTGCTGCGCTTCTCCGTCGACGGCGTGAGCGAGGCGGTCTACCAGAAGAACCGCGTGGGCGGGCAGTTCCACCGCGTCCACCGGAACATGACCATGATGGCCGACAAGGCACGAACGCGGGGGGCGCCGATCCGGCTCGAGTGGCAGATGATCGCCATGCGCAACAACGAGCACGAGATCGATCGGGCGCGCGAGATGGCGGGGGAGATCGGGCTCAACTTCTTCGTCAAGACCTTCGCCGTGACCGACCCCGAGGCGGTGCCGAGCGATCCGCGGTACCGGCGCACGCTCCACCTCAAGCCCTGCAGCGACATCTACCGGGCGATCTTCGTCTACTGGAACGGCGACGTGGTGCCCTGCTGCTACGACATCGCGGGCAAGGCGATCGTCGGCAACCTCGCCCGCCAGACGCTGACCGAGGTCTGGAAGTCCCCGGGCTACACCGAGCTGCGGCGGCGCATCGACGGCGCCTACCGGCGGCCGGACGAGGAGCCCGAGCTGTGCAAGAGCTGCCTCAAGTGGGGGCACGAGCCGTCCCGCACCTCGGACGGCAAGACCGTCTGGGGCAGCACCACCGCGGGAATGGAGCCCGACGATGACGACCCCGTGTAGCAGGCCGCTGAAAAAGGCCCATCTGCGGCGTTGGCTCGGTCGCTCCTCCCTGCGGCGTATAGGAATACGCCTCAGTCGTCGCTCGCTCGCCGCCTTGCATCTGGACCGTTTTGAGCCTCCTGCGCGCCGGCGATGATCGAGGAAACCCGTTCGAGCCGAGGCGGAGCCGAGGCGAGGCCCGAGTTAGATCGGCTCGGTCGCTCCTCCCTGCGGCGTATGGGAATACGCCTCGGTCGTCGCTCGCTCGCCGCCTTGCATCTGGGCCTTTTTGAGCGGCCTGCGGGTGATTCGTGAGGATACACCGCCGCGCGAGGGCCGCGGGGGTGGCGCGACGAGCGGGGCGCCCCGCGGCGCGGAGCGCACCGCCTGACAGCCGCCTGGCGAAGG
>CAZWXA010000004.1:0-22203 GCA_964637755.1 uncultured bacterium
GCCCTCTTCCCCTTCGGGATCACGCTGCGCTCCGCTGACGTACCACACAACCCTCGCTTCGAGTTGGTGCGGCAGGTCAGTGGCGAGGACATGGTGGGACTCCGGACGGAATGATACCGGCGAGTCGATGGTCCACTGGTCCACTGCGACGCCCGGTCGTGGGATGTGCCGACGCTCCGCCCCGAACGGGGATGGCGGCGCGGGAGTTCGCGGAGCCCCGGGTCGGCGAGTCCGCGAGCGCGGAACTCCGCCTCGACCTTCACCGGCGCGTAGCATCACAAAGACCCTGCGCAAGACGTGAAAACTATCGTACAGTCGCTACGGGAACCCGCGACCTCGCTCGCGGCGGGCCTGGCGCCGGACTCGAGCGACCGCCCTCCGGAAGCCTCCTGGATTTCATGCCGGGGGGCCGCCTTCCGGCGCCAGGAGGGTGGAGCGCGGGCAGGTGGGGACAGGGTTGAGCCGTGGAGGATCGAGCGTGAAGCAAAAGTTCGGGGTCCGGCGATTCAACGGGAAGCTCGCCGTCTGTGGCCTCGCCGCTGGCGCCGCCCTCGGGTCTTCGGAAACGTCCGAGGGCGTGCCGATCCATGTAGACCTCGCGGACATCACGATCAACCTGACCAACCCCCCCAACCTGACCAACCCCCTCAACCTGAACGTCTCGAACCTGGTGAACCCGACCGCGAACCTGCCCGACGCCTCGCTCGGCTACGTCCTGGGCGACCTGCCCGCGGCCACGGCTGCCCAGCGACCGATCAACCTCCAGTTCAACAGCCTGAACAACCTGGCCGAGGCAATCTCGACCCCGTTCAACCTCGGCGATACGATCGGCCCCCGGACCGACTACGTCCCCAGCTTCAACCTCGGCGTCAGGCAGCCGCCCGATCCGGGCTTCGGGGGTGCCTGGCTCGGGCTCAGCAACGCCTTCCTCGGGTGGCAGGTCGACATCCCCGGAGGGAGCCCCCATTTCAGTTGGGTCCGCCTGAGCGTGGACAACAACCTGAACCTCACGCTCCACGACTACGCCGTCGAGAGCGAGGCCAACACCCCGATCCGGGCGGGCCAGACGGCCGTCCCCGAGCCGGGCTCGCTCGCACTGCTCGCGCTCGGCGCCGCCGGGCTCCTGGCCTGGCGCCGGGCGCGCGGACAGGGCTGACGCGCGAGGCTCTGCCCCCCTCCGCCACCACCGGCGCTCCGCGTGCGGCCGGGGCGCTGTCCTCCCCTCGTGGCTGAGCGGTCGCGCCGGAAGGTTCTTCTCATAGGTTGGGAGGCCGCCGACTGGCGGCTGATCCATCCCCTGCTCGACGCCGGGCTCATGCCGAGCCTCGAGAACCTCGTGAACGACGGCGTCATGGCGTCCCTCGCCACGCTGGATCCCGTGTTCTGCCCGCTCCTCTGGACGTCCGTCGCCACCGGCAAGCGCGCCGACAGGCACGGGGTCCTCGGCTTCGCCGACCCGAACCGCGAACTGGGCCGGGCCGGTTCTGTCAGGAGCGCACCGTGGCGGACCAGCGCCCTCTGGGACATTCTCGGCCGCGAGGGCCTCCGGTCGATCGTGGTCGGGTGGCCGGCGACCCATCCCGCTCGCGCGATCTGCGGTGTCGGCGTCTCCAGCGCCTACCCCGGGATCGCTGCCAGCCCTGACTGGCCGATGCCCGCGGAGTGCGTTCATCCTGCCGGTCTCGAACGGGCCCTGGCCGGGCTCCGGGTTCACCCGGCGGAGCTGACCTCGGCGCACATCGTGCCGTTCGTTCCCGACGCCGCGACGATCGATCCGGCGCGGGACCCGCGCCTCGGCGCGCTGGCGCTGATCCTCGCCGAGTGCTCGAGCATCCACGCCGCCGCCACCTGGCTGATCGAGCGCGAGCAGTGGGACTTCTGCGCCGTCCACTACCGGGCCCTCGGCGCCTTCTCGCACGGCTTCATGGCCTACCACCCTGCGAGGATGTCCCACGTCTCCGAGCGGGACTTCCAGCTGTACCGCGACGTCGTCGGCACCGCCTACCGGTTCCACGACATGATGCTCGGCCGGCTCCTCGACCTCGCGGGGGCCGACGCGACCGTCGTCCTCGTCTCCGACCATGGCTTTCACGCGGGCCACCTGCGGCCCTCGGAGGCCGAGCAGGGAAGCGCCGAAGGCTTCACCCGCTGGCACCGGAACGAGGGGGTCCTGTGCGTGTGCGGACCCGGGATCAGGAAGGACGAGCGGATCTACGGGGCGAGCGTCCTCGACGTGCTGCCCACCGTGCTCGCCCTCTTCGGCCTGCCGGCTGGCGACGACCTGGACGGGTGCGTGATCCTCGACGCGTTCGAGAGGCCCGTCGAGCCTGGGCGGGTCGCGACGTGGGATGAGCCGGGCTCTGCGAGCGCGCGGCTGGAAGCAATCCCGGAGTCGATCGATGCGGGCGACGAGGGGCTCGACGTCGCGTACAACCTCGCGCGGGTTCACCTCGGCGCCGACCGCCCCGCCGAGGCCGCGGCGATCCTCCAGGATCTGCTGGCCCGGCGCCCCAAAGACACCCGCCTGGCGCTCTTCCTCGCCCAGGCGCGCTACGCCCTCGGCGACCTCGACGCCTGTGAGGGTCTCGTCGAAGAAATCCTCGAACGCGGCGGCGAACGGCCGCCGCTGGCCTTGGTGCTCGAGGGCGCGCTCCGCGCGGCCCGAGGCAGATTCGGAGAGGCGATCACGAGCTTTCTCGAAGCCGAGCGTGCCGCACCCACCCTCCCGCGCCTTCACTGCGAGATCGGCAACCTCTACCTCCAGCTCCGGCGCTTTGCCGACGCCGAGCGCGCCTTCCGCCGCGCGCTCGAGATCGACGGTGACACCGCGCCGGCCTGCGAGGGCCTGGCCGCCGCGCTGCTGGAGATCGGGCACGTGGGCGAGGCCGCGCAGGCGGCCCAGCGCGCCGCCCTGCTTCGCCACGACTCTGCGCGCGCCCACCTGCTCCTGGGCGTGGCCCACGCCCGCACTGGCCAGACCGAGAGCGCGGCGCGGGCGCTCGAGACGTCGCTGCGCCTGGCGCCGGACGGCAACGAGGCGCGCGTCTGGCTCGATCGCCTGCGGGCTCGCGATCCCCGCCCCGGCTGACTCAGGCCCCGCGACTCCAGAAACCACGTGCAGGCCGATCCGGACCTTGATGCGGCGCTCCGGCAAGACCCCGACGCAACGGTCGAAGAGGGCCTGCTGCACCCCATGGCGCGAGCCCGCCACGCGGGCGGCGATGTTGACGCCCGTCAGTCCGCGGGGAGCGCGAGGAACGTGAACACGTGTCCGAAGACTGGGTGGAGGTCGGTCGGGATCCCCTGCTCGAGACACCGGACGATCTGTCGGAGCGCGGCGTCGCCCTCGGGCGGGAGCAAGGGCCACCGGAGTGTGACCCGGTTGAACCCGCGGCGGAGCAGCTCGGGCGGAATCCGCGTCACGGAGCGCGTCCACCGGCTCGCGACCATGACGGCCGAGACGCGCGTACCATTGACCTCGATCACGACCTCGTCCTGGCGTGGCGCCTCGACGGCGGGGAGGCGCGCCGTCAGCTCGAGACGCGCGGGCCGCGAGCCGTCGCCCACCAGGCAGAAGCGGGAGGCCGGCCACCACGCGCGGTAGAACGCGCGCCCCTCCGTGGCGAAGCCACCCCCGCCCTCGTGGCGGTCCATCAGGCGCCAATGGTAGGGCACGCTGACCAGGTCGAGCCTGCCCCGCAGGAACCCATGGTGATTCACGAAGCGTTCCTCGAGGGCAGCCGGGAGCGAACGCCCGCGAGCAGCGAGCACGGCGCGGACCGCCTCGACCAGATCGGGGTCGAGGCCGTGGTCGTGCGTCGTCTGTCGCTCGAGCTCGCCGATGGCGCTGTGGAAGCGCCGGTGTTCGGCGGACAGCTGGCTGGCGTGGATCGGCACGCTCCGTGTCGATACGTAGGCGCTGAGCGTCGCCTCGATCTCGGGCCAGGCGTCGAGGGCCGCCTCGAGCCAGTCACGCGCGAGCGAGGAAGCCCGGCGTCCGCCGGGAGCCGGAGTGGCATAGTGGGCGCTGTAGAGGGCCGTCATGAACTTCACGGCGGCGTCCGTCGCGGGCTCGACGGACGGCGCAGGCGCGCGGGCGAGGAGCGTCCGCCAGTCGGCGGCGCTGCCCGAGGGCTCGGAGAGCCTGAGCGTCTCTGCGGCGACAGCCGCCATGGCGACCCGCATCCCGTCGACCGTCAGGTGGCAGTAGTCGAGGAAGAGCTGGCGCCCGGGGAGTATTGCGCCGAGGTGCTCGGCGAACACCGCGGGCAGGTCGACGCACCCGTAGCCGTGCTCCCGGGCGCCGCGCCGGATCGCGTCCCGCACCGCCGAGGTCGCCGACGGCGTCGAGGGGAAGTTGTCCCAGGTCCGGGCGTCGACTGCGGCGAGATATGCGGCCCGCGCCTCGTCGAGGCGGCCGAGGCCGACGAGGGCGTCGCCGAGGAGACGATGGGAGGTGGCGCAGACGCCCCCGTCGAGCGCCTGCATCTGCCGCGCGGAGTCCGCCCCCGCGGCCCACGCCTCCGCTTCGAGACTCGCGATCGCGCGGCCGTGGGCGACGTGCCACCGGCGGCTCGCGTCGCCCGGGAGCCACGGCACGGGCCGATCGCGGGGCCAGTCGGCGAGGTTGACCTCGGGGATCACGACCACGAGGGGAACGCCCGCGAGGTCGGCAACGCGGGCCAGCACCGCCAGCGCGCGCTCCGCGCTCCGACGCGTCCGCTCGTCGGCGAGCCGCCGGAGCCCCGCCATCCCGGCTTCCCGCAACGCGAGCGCGGCGTCCCCGCAGTCACGCAGGCCAGCGCCGGGAAACGACGGCAGGCGCGCGGGCCAGTTGTTGCCCGCAAAGACCACCAGGACGTCGGGCGTGAGCTGCAGCACGGCGCCGGCGAGATCGACCAGCGCGGCGGGCTGAAGGTTGACCATCGTGAGGTCGAGGACCTCCCAGATGCCCCCGCCGCGCCCCGCGGTGAGCGTCTCCGCGAGGAGCCGCGCGGGGGTCAGGGCCGGCGCGTAGAACCAGCCCGCGGCCGTGGACTCGCCGAGCAGGCACAGACGAAGCGGGAGAAGCGAGCGCTTGGGCACGAGCGTCGCATGAGGCGCCCACCAGTCGCGCGCGGGGGCGGAGTCGTCCCGGACGAACAGGAGGTCGCCACCGGCCGCTGTGGGCTGCCAGATGCCGATGGGCGCCGGCGTGTCCCCGAGGTACTTCCGGACGATCTCGCGCGCGACGTCGTCGGCAGGCCGTTCGGCGGGCGCCGCGCGGCCTGGCTCCCCTCGGCCACTGCCCTGGACGAGATCGAGAAGCGCGGCCGTCTCGACGCTCCCCGGGGTCGAGAGGAGCCGCGCGAGCTCGTCGCAGGCCTGCTTGCGTCCCTCGCGTCGTGGGCCCGTCATCGGCCGCGGGACGCGGGAGTCAGAGCCGGTGTCGGCGTCGATGTGTTCCCGCCCGCTCAGATGAACGTGTAGAGGACCGTGCTGATGGCGGCCTCCCGCGCGCGAAGCCCCGCCCGCCGCTCGACCAGCTCCCGGACGCCGTCATGGAGCGCCGCGCGGTCGATCAGGAAGTCCTCGATCACGAGGGCGTCAATGTCCGTGGCCACCATGCAGGCAAGGGCGTCGCCCGGGGAGCACACGATTGGCTCGTCGCGGACGTTGAAGGACGTGTTCACGAGGAGCGGGCAGCCGGTGCGGCGGTAGAAGGCCTGGAGGAGCGCGGCGTACCGCGGCGCCTCCGCGGGGTCCACCGTCTGCGGCCTGGCCGAGCCGTCCACGTGGGTCACGGCCGGGATGTCGAGCGGCGATCTCACGGCGCAGGTCTCGAGCATGAAGGGCGAGGGATGGTCGAGGTCGAAGTGCGCCGCCGCGTGGCCGAGGAGCACGCTCGGAGCGAACGGGCGAAACGCCTCGCGCCGCTTGACGAGCCGGTTGAGCCGCTCGCGCATCGTGGGATCGCGAGGGTCGGCCACGATGCTCCGCGCACCGAGCGCGCGCGGACCGAACTCCATCGCGCCGTGAAACCAGCCGACCACCTTCCCTGCCGCGAGGCGGTCCACGGTGGCCTCGAGCAGGTCGGCCTCGCGGCCGCGTAAGTCGAGGGCCTGGATCCCCGCCGCCTCGAGCTGCTCGGCGATGCTCGCCGCGCTGAAGCGCGGCCCCAGGTAGACGTGGGCGAGCCGCCGGCTGCCCGGGCGGACGCCGCCGAGCTTCCGGTGGGCGAGCGCGGCGGCGCCGAGGCAGCCGCCGGCGTCACCCGCCGCCGGCTGGACGAACAGGCGCTCGAACGGCCCCTCGCGGAGGATGCGGCCGTTGGCGACGCAGTTCAGCGCGACACCCCCGGCCATGCAGAGGGCCCTCGACCCGGCGCGGTCGTGCAGGTAGCGCACCTTCTCGAGCAGGATCTCCTCCAGGCGGAGCTGGGCGCTCCGCGCCACGTCCCGGTGGAACGGCGTGATCTCCGCCTCGGCCGCCCGCGGGGGGCCGCCGAGGAGGTCGGCGAGGCGGTCGGTGAACATCCTCCGGCCGGCGACGAAGTCGAAGTACTCGAGGTCGAGCGAGTACTGGCCCTCCGGCCCCGAGCGGACGAGCGAGCGCATCGCGTCGAGGTAGCGCCCCTCGCCGTAGGGCGCGAGCCCCATGACCTTGTACTCGCCGCTGTTCACGGCGAAGCCGAGGTAGGCGGTGATCGCGCTGTAGAAGAGTCCGAGGGAGTCGGGGAACTCCACCTCCTCGAACAGCTCGATCTCGCCGCCGGCACCCCGTCCATAGGTTGTCGTGGCCCACTCGCCGACACCGTCTACGGTCAGGATCGCGGCGTCCCGGAAGCCCGAGTAGAAGAAGCTCGACGCCGCGTGCGAGAGGTGGTGGTCGAAGGTCTCGAGCGGGCCCTCGTAGCCCAGCAGTTCCCGGATCTCCCGAACGGGCCGGAGCGGATCGAGCCATGGTCGATCGCCGGGATGGCGGCCGGTCCAGAGCTGGCGCGCGAGCTTCTTCGAGGGCGACTCGTAGAACGCGACGCAGTCGATGTCGTCGATGCCGATCCCGCCCGCGTCGAGGCAGAAGCGGAACGCGGCGACGGGAAGCCCCGGGTCGTGCTTGATCCGGGAGAACCGTTCCTCCTCGGCCGCGGCGACCAGGCGGCCGTCCTGGAGGAGGCAGCAGGCCGACTCGTGGTAGTAGGCGGAGATGCCGATGACGTTCACGCGCGCCCATTCTTTGACAGCCGCCGCGGTCTGTCAACCGGCGGCGCGCGCGCGCGGAGGCAGGCCGCCGCCCCCGCGCCCTGGCTCGGCCCCGATCCCCAGGGTGACTGGGAAGGACCTCCGGATCGGGGTCAGGCCTTGAAGCGGGCGAGGGCTCGCTGGTCCAGTTCGCCCCCGATCCCCGGCCGGTCCGGCAGCACCACCTGCCCCTCGACGACGAGAAGCGGTTCCCGGTACAGCGCCTCCCACCATCCCATGTGTTCCAGGATGAGCGCGTTCGGGGACGCTGCGAGAAGATGGCTGCAGGTCTCCGTGAAGAGATGCGAGGAGACGGGCTGGTGGTAGGCCTCGCAGAGGGCCGCGGCCTTCATGAACCCCGTGACACCACCCATGCGCTGCAGGTCGGGCATGAGGACATCGGCCGCGCGCAGGTCGAGGTGGCGCTTCATGCCGAGGCTCCCGTAGTCGGTCTCGCCGGTCGCGACTCGCATCGTCAGCGCCGCGGCCACGCGCGCGCACCCTTCCAGGTCCTCGTAGGGCAGCGGCTCCTCGAGCCAGAAGAGATCGAGCGCCTCCAGCTGCCGGCCGACCCGGATCGCCGTCAGCTCGTCCCAGCCCTGGTTCACGTCCGCGAGGAGCTTGATCTCGGGCCCGATCGCCTCCCGGAGCCTCCGGGCGCGCTCGACGTCCTCGGCCGGGTTCGCACGGCCGATCCGCATCTTCATCGCGCGGTGCCCCTCCGCGATGAACCGGCGCGCCTCCCCGATCAGCTCGTCGATGGAGTAGTCGATCCAGAGCCCCGACGATGCGTAGGTCGGCACGCCCTTCTGCGCGCCGCCCAGATAGCGAGCGAGTGGCAGGCCCGCCGCCTGCGCCGCGAGGTCCCAGCAGGCGGTGTCCAGTGCCGCCAGCGCCATCACGGCGGCGCCGGCATGCCCCATGAAGTTGAGGGCCGCCCAGGCGCTCGCGAAGTGCGCCCGGACCTCCGAGGGATCCCGCCCCTCGTAGACCGGGAGCAGGTCGAGGACGAGCGAGTGGAGCGCCGCCGCGCGATGGGGCCCGAACGCGAAGCAGTAGCCGGAGCCGACGGCGCCAGCGTCCGCGCGCATCTCGACGAGCACCGTGTGGGCGTGGGTGAAGTCGTGGATGGACGTGCGCAGCGGCCGCGGCAGCGGCACGGCCAGACGATGGACGACGACGCTCGAGATCTTCATGGTGCTCCCTCTGCCCCCCGTGGGTGGTGGTGTCTCCTACGCGAGCCGCCGGCGACGGGACCCGAGAGTCCCGGGTTCCCGGCTACGAGGCGGGAGCGAACCCCAGGCGGAAATCGCCGGCCTTGATCGCGCGGATGATCGCGTCCCGGTCGAGCGGCGCCTCCACCTCGATCCAGGCGCGCCCGAAGTGCGGGTCGCGGTGGGAATCGTCCGTCGCGATCTTCGGGAGCCGGATCGCGTCGGAGTCGTACTGGGGCCGGTAGTGGCCCGTGTCCGTCACCTCGACCACATCGATCGGCAGCCCGTCCCGGCTGATGACCGTCACCCGGCGCGCGGTCTCCTCGATCGTGAGGTTGTACCGGGCCGGGTGATTCAGGACGTGGAGGGTCTCCCGATCGCCGTGGACCTGCCCGACGTGCTGGGAAAGCGGCGTGTAGTCGATCTCGATCCCGTGAAAGAGGAGGAGCCTCGACCGCAGGCCCGCGAGGGACCGCCAGTAGTGCGCCGGCACCAGGTCCTCGTGGTCGGTGATGGCGAGGAAGTCGTACTGGAGCGCCTCGTACGCCGCGATCACCTCCTCCACCGGGCGGACGCCGTCGGAGAAGACCGAGTGGGCGTGCAGGTTACCCTTGAGCAGCAACGGTTGGCCTCCAGTGCGCGCAGACCTCGGCGAGCGACGCGATCCAGACTCGGGGGCTGTGACGCACGTATTCGATCAGCTCCCTGAGGCAGGCCAGGCGCGACGGCCGGCCGATGATCTGCGGGTGAAACGTGAAGGTCGTGATGCCCCCCGTCTCGCTGATCCCGTCGAACTCGGTGAACCACGCCTGGAGCACGGCGCCGGGGGGCTGGAGGCTCCGCTGGCCGGTGAACAGGAAGTACGGCGCGTCGTCGAGGACCCAGGACACCGGGATCTCGATGAGGGATCTGCCGTCGATCGGCGGATGCGCGTACGGCGAGAGACGGTCCATCATGTTCGACGAGTACTCGAAGCCGTGGCGGGCAAGGAGGCCGAGCGTGTGCGGCGAGAACTGCCAGCCGGGGGCCCGGTACCCGGTGGGACGCCGGCCGGCATGGCGCGTCAGCACGTCGAGGCTCTTCCTGAGGATCTCTTCCTCCTGCTCCGCCTCGAGCTCGCTCACCCGCTCGTGCTGGTCGCCGTGACAGCCGATCTCGTGGCCGGCCGCCACGATCGTCTTCACGGCCTCGGGATGAGTCTCCGCAACGGCGGCGGGGATGAAGAAGCTGGCGCGAAGGCCGGCCGCGGCCAGCAACTGCAGGATGCGCGGCAGCGCCTCGACGACCCCGAACCGCCCCTGCGAGAGCGCCACCGGCTCGCGGATGCCGCGGGCGAGCCAGAGTGTCTCGGCGTCGAGGTCGAAGGTGAAGGCGCAGGCCGCTCTCGCGTCTCCCGGCCAGCGGGGGAAGGGCGTCACGAGCTGTGTCTCGACGAGCCCCTACCGCTTCGAGCCGGTGGGCGGTGGTCCGCCCCCCTGCTTGACGGGAACGTCCCAGACGAGCGCGAAGCCCAGCGCGAACCACCCGGGGGTCTCTCGGTACGTGCCGCCCCCCTGCGGCACCGGCGTGTTCGGAGACGTCCAGCCGGCCAGGCCGAACCGGATCGCGGACCGCGGGCCCGTCTGCCGCGTCGCGACGAAGGGCAGGATGAAGGCGGGGTCGATCCGCACGCGGATATCGGCCGGGTAGAAGTCGGACTCGCGAGGACGCGTGATCTCCCGGGCCCCGGGTGGAGGCACGATCTCCGGTCGGGTCACCCGTTCCTCGGGGGGCGTCGTCTTGATCTCGATCTCCTGCGCCGCCCCCGGCAGCGCAGACAGCGCGACCAGCAGGACGCTCAGAAGACCCCGCAGGGACCGATGCGCGATCAACCGCATGGCATCATAGTACTCGAACATCCCGCGCGCGATCAATCGGCGCCACGACCGGCGGACCCACGACCGGCATCAGCCTCCGGTCACGGAACCGGATCGCGCGCCACGGCCCGGCGGCCCACATCAACGGCGAGGAGCTGGGCGTACGGCTCGTACCTCAGGATCCCGCATCCCTCCGGCGCCGCAGCCAGATGGCAGCGCCCGACGCGGCGAGGCCCGCGCCCAGGAGGAGCAGCGTCGCGGGCTCAGGAACCGGGCCCACCTGTCCCGCATAGAGAAGCCCGAAGGGATTGACTTCGGTCGTCGGGCCGCCGCCCACCTGGAACACGTCGAACGCGACGGTGTGGGATCCGCCGGACAGGAACGTGTAGAGGATGCTGCCGCCATTCTCGGGCGTGCAGCCGATCTGGCCGTCGGCGCAGACCAGCTGGGTGAAGTTCGGCGCGAACACTTCCGTCCCCGCGAACACGTCCGTCCTGTCGATGACGACGCGCGCGGTGTCGTCGGCCCAGACCTTCAGGCGGAGCACATCTCCGGGATCGGCGGAGAACCTCTCGATGACGGTCATGACGGTCTCAGATCCCGAGATCGGCGCAAACACGGCCTCGGCGTATCCCGTGGCGGCATACGACACCCAAACCGCGCTCGACCCGTCAGGGAGGTTGAACTGCCACCCGCCCCAGGGGAACACGGGATACGGGGTGATGGGGACCGTGACGCCGAAGCCTCCCCCGATGGGGAGACCGCCGGCCCACTCCTCGCCGTCGCCCGAGATGATCGGGAGGGCCGCGGCTCTTGCCGCGATGGCGAGGACAAGCCAGACCGCCATGACGAGACCCTGCGACGTCCTTGACCGGGTGATGCTCGCTCCTCTTCTCCCACACGGGATGTACGCCCGGACGATTCACGACCACCACGCCGAGCTTCGCCGGCGTTGCGCCTACCGGGGCATTTCGGCCAGGTACACCGGAGACCGCCCACCCCGCGTCCGGAAGGGAGGCGAACGGTCATCGAACCGACCAGGGTTCCCCGCAATAAGTGTGCCGGCCGTCCAATGTGGAATATGATAGCGCACGGAGTCGGGCTCAACAGCCAGTTGGGGAGCCCGGCGCCGGGACTGGGGTCGAAGAATCGTAGCCACGCGGTGTCGAGATAGGTCAAGTTCCTCTCAAAAGAGGAAAACCCTTTCACTATCCAGCGGCACATAAAACCCGCGGTGTGGACCGACCTCGCGCTTATCATGGTGGACGATACTGGACTTGAACCAGTGACCTCTGGCATGTGAGGCCAGCGCTCTGCCAACTGAGCTAATCGTCCGTGAATCGAACCTTACACACTCTCCCTACCCGCGTCAACCGCTGGATCGGCTTGACACTGATAGCACGTTCTCCATAACTTCATTCCCCCTGCGGTCGATGAGTCAAAGCAGGGGGAGCTACTGCGGAACGTTCTCCGCCAGGAGTGATCTGCTGTCCACTCGCCCTGACAGGGTCTGGATCGCGCGCGAGCGGAGCCTCGCCGACACGCGAGTCGTGTGCGAGCGCTTCCTGGCCGTCCTCGGCCCCGTGTCGCTCGCGCTCGCGCTCCTGGGCGGTTGTGCACCGGAGAAGCAGGTCGAGCTGAAAGCGGGCGAGAAGGCGATCGTCCTGACCGGCTCGGTCTCGCCGGTGCAGGAGGCCGAGGTGGCCTCACCGATTGCGGCGGTCGTCGAGCAAGTCCTCGTCGAGCCGGGGAAACGGGTCAGGGCCAAGGAGGTCCTGGTGCGGCTGGACCCCGCGACCTTCAAGGCGGACGTTCTCCGGGCCGAGGCCGCTCTCGCCCAGGCCAGGGCGAACCTCGCGCAGACCCGGTCCGGTTCGTCCGGCGCCGAACGAGCGGAGGCGCGAGCCGAGGTGGACCGCCTTCGGTACGAGCTGGAACGCCAGAAGAGACTGGCGGCGCTTCCGGCGACAGGGACGGATAGCGAGCAGGCCGGGATCATCCTGGAGAACGCCCGCGCGAAGCTCGAGCGCGCCTACTCGCTCTTCGCGCGGAGGCTCGCCTCCAGGCCGGAGATCGAGGCGGCGCAGAACGAGTACGCAGAGGCTTTGCGACGCTTCGAGGCCTCGGCGGAGGCGCTGGAGCGGAGGTCGGCGGTCGGCGATAGCGAGACGAAGATCGCCGAGGCGCGCTACGACGCGGCGCGCGCCCGGCTCGCCGGCCTCGAAGCCGGTGGGCGAGGCGGGCGGATCGAGACCGCCGTGGCCCAGGTTCGCCAGGCGGAAGCCGACGCCGCCCGAGCGCGTTACAACCTCGCGCAGGCCGTCGTCGAGGCGCCGATCGCGGGCATCGTCGTCGAGGTCAAGGTCCAGGCTGGGGAGAAGGTCTACGAGCGCACGCCGCTGGTGAGTATCGTCGAGATCAGCCGGGTTCAGGTCAAGGCCGATCTGAGCCCGGGGCTCCTGTCCTACGTGAGTGTCGGACAGAAGGCTCAGGTGATCGTCAACACGGTGCCTCCGACGACAGTCCAGACCACCGTCCACCGGATCCAGCCGGTGGCGGACCCGAAGACCCAGGCGCTGGGCGTCACCTTCATCCTCCCGAACCCGGGGTTCAAGTTCCAGCCCGGGTTCACCGCGCGAGTGGAGATCCCCGTGCAACGGGCTCCGGAAGCGCCGGCGAAGAAGGGCGGCGCCACATGACGAGCCGCCGGGCCCGCGGGACGGCCTCGGCGCGGTCCCATCCGGCCCTCACCTTGCCCGCATCCGTCGTCCTCGTCGTCCTCGTCGTCCTCGTCTTTCCCGGGGAGTTCGGAGCGGCCGGCGAGACGGGTGAGGCCGAGGTCGTGCTCGGGCTTCGCGACGCGGCCCAATTGGCGCTGCCCGGCCTCGACCGGACCGGGCCGGAACTCGCGAAGTGGAAGCTCAGGGAGGAGCAGGGTCGGCTCTGGCCGACCCTGTCGCTGCGGGGCCGCTACTCCTACGACAGCTCCGACATCGTCTCGGGAAGCGATCAGACGATCCTCGGGGCGGGTACCGGGGTCCAGCGCTACGGAGGCGACCTCGTGCTCTCCTACAACCTCCTCCAGTTCCTCGAGAGCGGCCCTCGCATCGAGGCGGCCAGAGCCGACGAGCGCGCCACCATCCTCCGCCTGACCCAGGACGAGACCGACCGGCTCCAGCGCACCGCCGACTCCTACCTCGCCCTGCTTGCGGAGCAGGAGGTCCTGGCGTCGCTCGAAGATCTCAGACGCGAGCACCGTGCCTTCGTCAGGCAGCAGGAGTCCCGCTTCGCGGCGGACGTGATCCCGATGATCGATCTGGTCCGGGCCCGGAGCCAGGTGGTGTCGGTCGACCGCGAGGGGCTCGCCTCGAAGCGAAAGGCGGCGTCCGCCGAGCTGGCCCTGCGGAAACTCACCGGGCTCAGGCCGGAGCAGCGGATCCGGCTCGTGTTCCAGTCCGAGCAGATCGATCTGGCCTTCATCAGGGCCCGGGGCTTGCCCGGGCTTCTCGAGCTCGCCAGGGAGAGCAACCCGCGGCTCCGGGCGGCGACCGCGACCGTCGAGAGCGCGCGCTGGCAGGCCGCCGCGACCCGCCGGGCCCTGTATTACCCGAGCCTCTTGCTCTCGACCAGCTACGGCTACGGTCAAGACGAGATCTTCACCGACCCGGCCATCCGGTCGAGCGACTTCCGGTACTCGATCTTCCTGACCCTCGGGCTCACGCTGTTCGACGGAGGCGTCCGGCAAGCCCAGGTCGCCCAGTCGGATCTCAGGGTCGAGAGCCGGCTCCGCGAGGCGAGCCTGGCGGCGGAGGACGTCAAGACGCAGATCGAGGACGCGTACTGGTCGTTCGTCGAGCGGGAACAGGCGGTCGAGCTACTCGAGGAGCAGGTGTCCCTGGCGGAGGACGAGATGGCGCAGGCCACGGTGCGGGCCGACGCCGGCCTGGCTCCCGCTGGAGAACCCCTCGGCGTCCTCACCAGACTCGCGCGCCTGAAGCAAGACCTGGCCCGAGCCCGGGCCGAGGCGCAGGTGAAGGGGATCGGGCTCGCGCTCCTCGTCGGCCGCAACCCCTTCGTCCCGGCCGTCTCCGTGCCCGGATCCCCGGTCGCCGTCGCCCGGGCGAGGGCCACGGAGCCGCGCGTTCCCCTGTCGGCCGCGGAGGCCGATCGACCCGCTCTGGCGGCCGCGACGCCGGTGACCGCGCCGGCGCCTTCCTCAGCGCCCCGGGAGGCACGGACGCTCAGGGGGATCACCGTCGCGCGGGGTGAACGGTCGACCACGGTCGGGATCGTGACGGACGGGCGCGTCACGGGGTACGCGACGCTCCGGCTCCACACCCCGCCACGCTTCGTCGTCGATCTCCCGGCGATCGACGACGCGGGGACCGACGCGCCGGTGGCCCCCGAGGCCGCCACGCCGCACCTCAAGCGCATCCGCACGGGCCGGTTCAAGGACAAGGTCCGGATCGTGCTCGACCTCGCACGGGAAGACGTCGGGGTGCCCCGGGTCGTGGAACGGGACGGCGGCCTCATGATCATCCTGACCGGCCCGCGATAGGCCACCCGGGGCATGGCGCGCAAGCTTTCGGTCCTGCTGACCACGGAAGGCACCTACCCGTACCATTCGGGCGGGGTCAGCACCTGGTGCGACAACCTCATCAAGGGGCTTCCGTCGGTGGAGTTCACGCTCCTGCCCATCATGATGAACCCCTACATCTCGGTGAAATACGACCTCCCCCCGAACGTGGTCCGGGTCATGAACGTACCGCTCTGGGGAACCGAGGAGCCCGCCGAGTACATCCTCGCCATCCCCTTCTCCCACGTCTACCTGGCCAAGCAGCGCACGGTTCCCGGGGTGATCGGGCGGCACTTCCTGCCGCTCTTCCGCCAGTTCATCCAGCTCATCTACGCGGCGTCGACCGACGCCCAGCGCCTCGGAGAGATCGTCTACGAGCTCTACCGCTACTTCCGCGAGTTCGACTACAACGCGACGTTCAAGTCGCGGGCGGTCTGGGAGGCGTTCACGGAGGAGGTGCTCGCGCAGGTCGCGCACCGGACGGACAACCAGTTCCCCTCGCTCTTCGAGCTGACCGAAGCGCTCCGCTGGCTCTACCGGTTCCTGATCCCGCTCAACGCCGACCCTCCGAAGGCCGACGTGACCCACTCCACGGCGGCCGCGTTCTGCGGGCTTCCCTGCGTCGTCGCCAAGCTCCGGGACGGCGCACCGTTCCTCCTCACCGAGCACGGTGTCTACATCCGGGAGCAGTACCTCTCCGTGTCCCGGATGAAGACCTCCTTCTCCGCGAAGGATTTCCTCCTGAACCTCATCGTGGCGGTCTCGCGCGTCAACTACCACTTCGCCGACCAGATCTCGCCGGTCTGCCATTACAACCGGCGCTGGGAGATCGCCCACGGTGCCGCCGAGGCGAAGATCCGGGTCATCCACAACGGCGTCGATCCCGACGTCTTCTTCCCCAGCGAGACGCAGCGCACCCGCGCGACCGTCGTCGTCTCGGCGGCCCGGATCGATCCCCTCAAGGACATCGAGACCCTCATCCGCGCGGCGTCCGTCGTCCGGGAACAGGAGCCCGGCGTCCAGTTCCTGGTCTACGGCGGGCTCACGGACCCCGGCTACTACCAGCGGTGTCTCGATCTCCGGGCGAGCCTGGGCCTCGACGGCACGGTGTCCTTCCCGGGCCACACCGGGACACCGTGGGAGGTCTACAACCAGGGAGATGTCGTGGCGCTCACGAGCATCTCGGAGGCGTTCCCGTACTCGGTCATCGAGGCGATGTCCTGCGGGAGGCCCGTCGTCGCCTCGGACGTCGGCGGGGTGAGCGAGGCCCTGGAGGGCTGCGGCCTCCTCGTCCGGCCGGGGGAGCCCGAAGCCTTCGCCGCGTCGATCCTGGATCTCCTGCGCGACCGGGACACCCGGCGGCAGATCGGCCAGGACGCGCGCGACCGCGTCCTCAACACCTTCACGCTCGGCCGCTTCATCCAGGAGTACGGGCAGAGCTACGAGGATCTCCGCGGGCTCGCACCATGAGCGATCAGTCCCCCCCGGATCGGATCCCGGCACTGGCGGCGCGGATCCTGTCGGCCATCGAGTATCCGAAGGACCACTGGGAGGTGGCGGCGCACCTCGAGGTGTCTGGAATCAGGGACGTCGACGCGCGGCAGGAGTACGGGTGCGTCAACGTCTTCGATCTCGCGCGGCGCATCACGGCGCTGGCGGGTGGCCTCGCGCTGGCCGCGCCCCGGCGTCCCGCCAGGCTGGCGCCGTTGCTCTGGCGCTTCGTCAGGGGCTACATGCACGGGCTGCTCTTCTCGATGCCCATGGCGGCCCAGGCCTTCGCCATGATCCTCTTCGGGTACTCCCTGTGGGCGTGGGTCAACTTCTCGACCCGGGAAGCCACGGCCATCGCCCTCGGGACCGTGACGAGCTTCATCGTGACCGGTGGATACACGCAGGCGATCAGTCGCCGGGGACTCTTCTACATCAACCAGGCGGAGGACATCCTCACGAAGGCGATCTGCTACCGGATCTTCCTGCTCGGGCTGGTGGCCGTGATCGCGGTGGGCCTCCTGCTGGCCGCCGCCAACGTCGTCTTCGAGTTCCTTCCCCTCGACATGGCCTCGCGTGCGGAACTCTACTACTTCCTGCTCTCCCTCCTCTGGCTCTCGTTCTCGATCCTGTACATGCTGCGACGGCAGGCCCTGCTCACGCTGATCACCGTGATCGCCCTCCTCGCCGTCCACCTCGCCGTCCTCTTCCTCCGGTGGGAGATGCTGGAGGCCCACACCCTGGGCCTGGGGACGGCGATCGCGCTCAGTTTCCTGTCGGGCTTTGCGATCCTCCGCCGCCGGGCCAGGCGGGCCCAGCGGGAGTTCGCGGCCAGCGAGCTGCCGCGGATGTCGATGCTCGTCTACGCGACCGCGCCGTACTTCTGGTACGGCGTCCTCTACTTCGCCTTCCTGTTCGCCGACCGCATCGTCGCCTGGTCGGCGACGGCGGGCCGGGGACTGCTCCCCTACTTCATCTGGTTCGACAGCCGGTACGAGCTCGGGATGGACTGGGCCCTGTTCTGCTTCGTCCTCACGGTCGGCGTGCTGGAGTTCACGATCCGCGAGTTCTCGGAGCGCATCATTCCCGCCGAGCAGATGGCCCGAGCCGACCGGGCGGCGGACTTCAACCGGCGCTTCACCCGTTTCTACTATTCCCACCTGGCCCTCTTCATCGTCGCGTCGCTCGTCGGCATGGCGGCGGCCTGGTTCGGGATGAAGGGCCTCCGGGAGATCGCGATCTTCCCCCTCATGACGGCCTTCTTCAATCCCGTCACGGAGGCGGTCTTCTGGTGGGCGGCCGCCGGCTACGTGTTCCTGGTCTTCGGCCTCTTCAACAGCGTCTTTCTGTTCGCCCTCTCCCGGCCGGGGTTCGTCCTGAGGTCGCTGGCGCCGGCGCTGGCCCTCAACCTGGTCGTGGGCTTCGTCATGAGCCGCGCCGTGAGCTACGAGCTGGCCGTGGTGGGCCTGACCGCCGGCTCGCTCCTGTTCCTCCTCCTCAGCAGCTTCTACGCGCGGTTGACCTTCAAGCGTCTGGACTACTACTACTACGCCGCGTACTGAGCCTGGGAGACCGACCCTGAACCCGCCGCACGAACACATGGAGAGCCAATGCGGAAGGCACGCGCAGCCCTTGGCCTGATCGTCGCGGTTGTCAGCGGAGCCTGTGCCGGCTCGCCCCCGCCGCCCGAGCAGGCGGTCGACTGGGGACCGTCGCGTATCGCCGCCGTCCCCGCCACCGATCTCACGCCGCCGGTCGGCGCGGATCGCTCCCGCCCGCCGCTCGGGAAGTTCTCCCTCCGCTTCTACCAGAAGCTCAGGGCCCGTCCCGTGGTGGTGCCGCTCGCGGCCGTCGACGTCTGGGAACTCCGCCACCGCCCACGCCAGTACGACATCATCACGGTGGGGCCGGTGCCGCTGGGACAGTACAGCGGCCGGAAGGAGCTCCTCGACCAGCTCACGACGACGCACGGCCTCACGAAAGACAAGGCCGCGGTCCTGACCAGCTGGGTCAAGACGGGCGGAGTCGTCTGGATCGAGTTCGGTGTGTCCATCCAGGGGCAGGAGTGGATCCGGAGCAACGACGTGAAGAAGATCCCGCCCCTGCCGGACCTCACCGGGTTCACGGTCTTCGGGCTGCCGACCCGCACCCACGTCTTCGAGGCCCGGCGCACCGGCGCCTTCACGATCGAGCCCGTGGTCTACGCCTTCCGCAACGAGGCCCAGCATCCGGCCACGGCCGACGTGAAGGTCCTGAAGCTGGTGCAGCAGGACCTGAAGTCCGGCTACCCGATCGTCGACGCCGGCCAGGGCGAGGCGCTGGTCCAGGAGGCCGACCGGGTGTACGCGACGGTGGTGGCGCTCGGTCAGGGGAAGCTCGTCTCCGCGCTCCCGTTCGACCGGTGGGACGTGGAAAGCGACGGCGAGAAGCTCCGCATCAACCTCGCCGAGTGGCTGCAGGGGTACCCGATTCCGGCGTTCGATCCCTGGCTCGACGTCGAGCGGGTCCGGGACTGAGGCCGAGGCTCATGAGCCCGTGGAGTCGAGCCCGCCCGTGATCGCGGCGTGACGTACCAGTGGCTCGCCGCGATCTCCCTGGTGAAGATCCTGGCGGCCTTCTTGCTGTTCTTCGTCTACCTGCCCGCAAAACTCTGGCCGGGACCACCCGGCGATCCTGCGATCGACCGGTTCTTCGAGAACTTCGTCCGGATGGCGGCGACCTCGATCGTTTTGGTGCACCTGCTCGCGCTGCTCCAGGTCTACAGCATCGTCGCCCTGCTGTTCTGCTGCGCCGTGCTTCCCGGCGCGATGTCCTGGTGGAGGCGCGGCGAGCTTCCATTCAAGCGGCTCCGCCGGTTCCGCGTCAGGAACATCGTTCTGGTCCTGGACGTCCTCGACCGGGTCGTCGACCTCGAGGCGCGGCTGGCGGAGCGTTTTCGGGCGAAGCTCGCCCGGTGGAAGGAGCGCGCGGGGAATCGTCCGGCAATCGTTCACGCCGTGCTGTTCGGGGTCGTGCTCGCCTACTCCGGCGCCCTCCGCTATCTCGACGTCTTCCGCTCGGCCGCCTTCGGGTTCTCGGACCCCTACACCCATCTGCTCTGGATGAAGGAGCTCCAGTCGGGGACGCTCTACCCGGCCGGCAGCCAGCAGTTCTACCCCAAGGGGTTCCACGCGTTCCTGTCGGTCCTGGACGGGCTCACCGGTCTCGACTCGACGCTGGCCATTCGTCTCACGGGGCCGCTCGTGGGCGTCCTCCTCGTGCTGGCCGTGTACTTCGTCGGGAGGCAACTCACCGGGAACGCGGAGGCCGCACTCGTCGGCATGGCCGCCTACGGGACCTCGGTGGGGCTGCTGGGGTACCTCGACAGCCACTTCCTCGAGGAGGGCGCACTGGCGCAGGTCGAATCGACCCTGCGCTTCTTCACCCGACAGACCGCGCCGCTCCCCGAGGAGTTCGCACTCGTCTTCCTGTTGCCGGCCCTCCTCTGGGCGTACGCCTACGTGGTGACGGGCGAGGGGCGGAGGCTGGTGCAGTTCTGCCTCGCGTCCATCTGCGTGTTCACGATTCACTCGCTCGTGGGTCTGGCGCTCGGAGTGGGCGTGGCCGTGCTCTTCGTGCTCAGCGTGCTCCACTGGCGCTTCGTCTCGTTCGGGACCCTCGTCCGACTGGCCGGCGCGGCGGCCGGCTCCGCCCTGGCGGGCAACCTCCAGATCGTCTTCGGCTGGTTCTTCGCGGCCGAGGTCAGGGAGCAGGGAGAGAAATACTTCACCAGCTGGCTGGCTGTCCTCGGGCCCCAGCCCTACACCCTGGAGATCCTGGGAAGTGCGGCGCTCGGCTTGCTGGTCTGCGTCGCCGGGATCACCCTCATCAGGGGCAGCGAGCGAAAGCTCCTCTGGAGCTTCGTCGGACTCTACCTCCTCGTCCTCGTCTTTCTCGGCCTGTCGCTGAACTTCCGCGTCAGGTATCTCATCTCCCCGGACCGCGTCGCCAACTACCGGATGTTCCTCTTCGCGGCCGCCCTCTCGGGCGTGTACTACCTGGTCACCTTCGGCCCCCTCCTGCGCGCGGAGCCTCACCGCGCCCGCTGGGTCCACCAGGCGATCACGGCGCTGGCCGTCCTGGTGCTCGGGGTGACGGGCTTCCCGTCGACCCTGGCCACCGCGTCCTCGTTGCCCGTGCCTCGCTACGAGTACGACGCCCTCGCCCGCATCTCCCACCGCATCAAGCGGACCTTCCCTCCGCTCGAATGGACGATCGTCTCCACGATCGAGGACTACAGCCAGATCCTCAGGGATGGAGGGTGGCACATGAACGTGGACGAGTTCCTCGCCCGCTACAACCCCTACGACCGGGAGCCGGCGCTGCCGACCCCGTACACGCTCCTGTTCGTCGAGAAGAAGCCGTTTCCGGTCTCGTCCTTCAGCGGCCTCAACAAGCCGGGCGTGCGGCTCGACCTCGAACGCCGGCTCCAGGAGTGGACAGGTATCTACCGCATGCTGCACGACGACCTGTCGGTGGTCTACGAGGACTGGGATGTATCCGTCTATCTCGTCGCGCGCCACCTGATGAAGGGCCGCCCCGCTGGCTCCGGGAGCGGCGTGGGGCTCGATAGAACTCCGGCCCGGCTCCTCGATCGGCTGAGGCGAGCCGTCCCGCGTCGCCCCGGTGATCCGGGGCCCCCCGTGGCCGCACCCGGCCCCCGGAACTGAGGGAGTGGGGTGACCGGGTTGCCGGCGGAGCCGCCGCCCCGGAGCAGTCACATGGCTGTCGCGATCGTGAGCTACAACACGCGCGAGCTGCTCCGGGCCTGCCTGGACACGGTGCGACCGGAGGACCCCGCCGAGATCATCGTCGTCGACAATGCGTCCTCGGACGGCAGCGTCGAGATGGTGCGGGACCGATATCGGACGGTCACCCTGTTCAGCAGCCCGACGAACCCCGGGTACGGCGCGGCGGCGAACCGCGCGGTCGCGGCGTGCCGCGCGCCCTACGTCCTCCTCCTCAACGGCGACACGCTCCTGCAAGGGGGTGCCCTCGGGGCGCTCCGCTCGTACCTCGACCGGCATCCCAGGGTCGCCATCGTCGGACCCCGCCTCGTGCACCCCGACGGCCGGCTTCAGCCGTCGTGCTTTTCCTTTCCGACGCCGCTCAAGGTGACGTTCGGCAACACGGCGGTCGGACGCCTGATCCGCTGGATCCCGTTCCTCCGGGACCGTCACCTGCGCGTCTGGCCGCACGCCCGGCCCCGCGCGGTGCCCTGGGTCCGCGGAGCGGCGCTGGCGATCCGTCGCGAGGCGTTCGAGGCCGTCGGGGGGTTCGACGAATCGTTCTTCATCTACGGCGAGGAGATGGACCTCTGCTACCGCCTGCGCGAGGCGAACTGGTCCGTGCACTTCGCGCCGGTCACGACCGTGATCCACGTGGGCGGAGCCAGTACGGATCAGCGTCGCACCGACATGCAGGTCCAGCTCTTCGCGAGCCTGCGGCACTTCTACCGGCTGCACTACTCCCGCCGGCGGCTCGCCCTGCTGATCGTGATCGTCACCGGCTTCGCCGTTGCGAAGTGGTGCCTCGACCGCCTCCGCCTCGCCGCCGTTCGCGACGGGCACGAGCGCGCCCGGATCGAGGAGGACCTCGCCGCCTGGAAGCGCGTGGCGCTCGGACGGTGGCGTCGCCAGGTCTCGGGCGCGTGAGCCGTCCCATGCACTCCGCTGCCCGACGGGCGCGCCGTTTTCCGCTCGAACTGCTCCACCCGGACGGCGTCGCCGGACGGATCGTCGTCCTGGGAAGCAACTGCCCGGCCGTCCTCCCCCCCGAACCCGGCGACGGAGCGGAGGAAGCGCGGCGCG
>CAZWXA010000004.1:22303-30439 GCA_964637755.1 uncultured bacterium
TCCTCCAGGGCGAGCAGGAGGTCGCCGCGCTGGCGGCCATCGCCGTCGGGCGACGGCGGGGCATCCCCGTCGTCGCCGACCTGCACAACATCTGGGCGGAGGAGCTGGTGGCCTCCGGACACCTGGATCGCGGAAGTGCAACCTTCGACAAGCTTCTGGCGATCGAGCGGTCCATCGCCGAAAAGGCCGACCACACGATCGTGGTGAGCGACTTCATGAAGGACTACCTGGTCTCGACCCTCGGGGCCGAGGCCGCCAGGGTCACCGTCGTGCCTCCGGGTGGCGAGGTACTCGCGGATGCGTCCGTGAGCCCGCCCGGCACCCTCTCGGGCCCGAGGCGGGTCGTCTACGCAGGCCTCGTGGACCCGCGGGCTCACGTGGATCTCCTCGTCAGGAGCATTCCGATCGTGGCCCGGCGGCAGCCGGCGGTCGAGTTCCTCATCGCCCAGCAGGGCGAGAGTGTCCGCGACATCAAGGCGCTGTGCCGCTCGCTCGCCGTGACGCCGCGCTTCTACTGGTTCTCCTCGCGGCGGGACGCCCGGGCCCTCCTGGCCTCCTGCCACGTCGGCGCGCTGCCCTCGCGGGACGATCTCGGGCGCAAGCTGGGCACGCCCATCAAGCTCCTCGAGTACATGTCCCACGGCCTCCCGGTCGTTGCCAATGACATCGGCTCCTGGTGCGGCGTGATCCGGCGGCACTCGATCGGTATCCTGACCCGTGACGATCCCGAGAGCTTCGCCGGCGGCATCTGCGCGCTCCTCGACTCGCCTCTCCTCCACGCGACGCTGCGCCGCAACATGCTCGCGCTCGTCAGGGAGGACTTCAGCTGGGCCGCGCACGTCGAGCGGCTGCTCCTGCCGCTGTACCAGGGCCTCCGGCCGTGAATCACCCTCGAAGCGCGGCGAGAGGATGCGGGCAGGCGTGCCGGCGGGCCGGTGGAAGGATGCCCGTCACGTGAAGTGGGCGGGCCGGCTCGTCAGGGTGATCGTCACGGCTGCCCTGCTGGTCTGGCTGCTCCGGCAGATCGACGTGCGGACAACCCTCGTCCTTCTGGAGGACGCCGATCCCTCCCTCATCGGGCTCGCGTTCGTGATCTCGCTCGGCGTGATCGCGATGTTCGCGTGGCGCTGGCACCTCCTGCTCGGGGCCCTCGAGATTCACGTGGCCTACCCGCGGATCTGCGAGATCACCCTCATCGGTCAGTTCCTCACGCAGTTCCTGCCATCGTCCATGGGCGGCGAGGCGGTGAAGCTCTACTACGTCATCCGACGGACGGGACGCCCGGGAGAGGTCGTCCTGTCCATCCTGACCGATCGATGCATCGGCGTGGCGGCCCTCCTCTGCATTCCTGTTCTCCTCCTCGTGATCCGGCGGCCGGCCGGGCCGCTGTACGCGACGGCAGCGATGGCGTACGCCGCGACCCTCCTCGCCCTGGGTGCCGCGATCGCCCTCGGCCTGTTGCTCCGGAGCGCCAGACCCGCCCTGCTCCCGCCGAAGGCGCTGGCGGCGCTGGACGCCCTGGGCCGCGGTCTCGGCCTGTACGTTCGGCGGAAAGGCGTCCTCCTCCAGGCCTTCTCGCTGGCCGTGCTGTCGCACCTCCTCAACATCGCGGTCTTCGCTCTCCTCGCCCGCGCCCTCCGGGAGCGGCACGGGCTGCTCGATTTCTTCTCCTTCGTACCGCTGGTCTTCCTGCCGGGGCTCCTGCCGGTCTCGCTCGGCGGGCTCGGGGTGAGGGAGTGGACCTTCGTGTACCTCTTCACGCGGCTCGGGATGCCGCGCCAGACGGCGCTGTCCATCTCCGTCCTGAGCCTGGTCCTGGGGACCGCCACGAGCCTGGTGGGCGCGGTTCTCTACCTCGCGAAGCGAGGCCCTGGCGATGTCTGAGCGTGTCGCCATCGTGATCCCCGCCTACAACGAGAGGCGCACGATCGGCGCCGTCATCCGCGCTCTCACGGCCAGGGGGTACGCGCGCATCGTCGTCGTCGACGACGCCAGCGGCGACGGCACCGGCGAGCTGGCCCGCCAGGAGGGAGCGGTGGTGGTCCGGCATGTCGTCAACCGAGGCGTCGGCGGCGCCCTGGGAACCGGTCTGCAGGCGGCGCTTCGCCTCCAGGCAGCGGTGATCGTGACGTTCGACGCGGACGGGCAGCACGACCCCGGCGACATTCCGCGGCTGGTCGAGCCGATCGAGCGAGGCGAGGTCGACGCCGTGATCGGCAGCCGGCTGCTCGACCCGCGGGGGATGCCGTGGTCGCGCAGGGTGGCCAACCGGCTTGCGAATCTCGCGACGTACGTCCTGTTCGGCGCCCGCACGACCGACTCGCAGTCGGGCCTCCGGGCGTTCTCTCGCCAGGCGGCGGAACGGATACGGATCAGGACCAGCGGCATGGAGGTCAGCTCGGAAATCATCGCCGAGATCGCCCGGAACCGTCTAGAGTGGAGAGAGGTAGCCGTGCGGGCAATCTATACCGACTATTCCCTCTCCAAGGGCCAGAGCTTTCGCGCGGGCCTGCGCACCCTGGCGAAGCTGGTCCGGGCCAGGGTGAGGAGGTGATCCCGTGAAACCCGTCCAGATCCTGCTCCTCGCCTTTGTCGGGTTCGCCCTGGCGCGAGTCATCCACAAGTACCGGAGCCGCGCCATGCGAACGGCGGCGTTCGCGTTCTGGGTCCTGGTCTGGCTGGCGTCAGCGCTCGTGATCCTGTTCCCGGACTCGACCTCCTTCGTCGCGCGCCTGCTCGGGATCGGGCGCGGCGCCGACCTGATCGTGTACAGCGCCTTGATCGCGTCCTTCTACCTCATCTTCCGGATCCAGCTCGTCCTCGCCCGGTTCGAGCAAGCGATGACCGAGGTCGTCAGGACGCTCGCCCTCGAACGGACGCCGGACCTCCCGAAGCCCGATGCCGACGGCGCCCAGCAGCCCCACGACCGTGTGGCGCCCGGCGAGTCTGACCGGCTCCTGCGTGCCCGCGGGGGCGCGGTTGACCCGCCGCTGGCTCGGTGAGTCGCCGTCGGCGGCCCGCGGGGAAGGCGAGCCGGCGCGGGCTGGCGTCGCGGATGTGCGCGCGTGGACGGACCGCACACCCCCTCCGGCAAGCCGGCGTCGGGGCGCTGGTCACCCTGGTTGCCGTCGCGGCCCTCGGCCCGCCGGCTCGGGCGACGGCGCAGGTCCCGAGCGGGTGCGCCGCAACCCGGGGGAGCTTCGCGTTCCATTACTCCGCGCGCCTGTCGGCGGAGGAGCTGGCCTGGCTCCGGCGCTTCGACCTCGTCGCCGTCGGAAGCGTTCTCCCTGCCGATCAGGTCGCGAGCCTCAAGCGAAGCCGATCCCGCCTGTTCCTCTACGAGTGGCTCACGGGTTTCTACCTGGACGTCCGACGGCCCCCGCGGGGGGCCGGCTCCTGGGAGGTGTACGTCCACCGGTCGCACGGCGAGTGGCTCCTGAACCACCGGAGACCCGACCCGGGGCCGGACAACCACGGGCGGGCCTACTACTACGACCCGTTCCACCGCGATCTCGAGCTGGCCTGGGCGGCGCGCCTCGCCCGGAAGCTTCGGCATGCCGCCTATGACGGGGTCTTCTTCGACCTCGCGGGGAGTCCGTGGGTCCCCGAGGACCTCCGCCAGATCTATGCCGCTCGGCATCCGGACATGCCCTACGACGAGGCACTCGGCGGGTTCCTCCGGTCGCTACGGCACATGAAACCCGACGCTCTCCTTTTCACCAACCAGGGCTACCGCCGCGCGCCGGTCTATCTCCCGCTCGCGGATTTCGACCTGTCCGAGAGCGTGATGACCTCCTACGCCGGAGGGGCACCCATCACGGTCTTCGTCGATGGAAAGGGGCTCGTGGAGACGCGCGAGACCTTCTATCGGCCGTGGGATGAGATCCGGCAGGTCGTCGACTCGATCGCGGCCGATGTCGCCCGGTACAACCCGCGCGCGAGGATCTTCCACCTCAATTACGTCAACTCGCTCCACCGGCCGACCGGCCAGACGGCGGTGGTGAGGGGCCAGCCGTACCCGATCGTCCGGCCGGAGGTCGACCGCCCCGCGATCTATTATGGCTACGTGGCGGCCCGGCTCTGGGGACACGAGAGCTACAGCCCGCCCGAGGGCAGCGCACTCGTGCGGGACGAGGTGTACTTCACCGACCTTGGCCAACCCCTCGGCGCGAGCTGGGAGGAGCGGGATGGGCTCGTCAGGCGCCATTACGAGAAGGGCATCGTGGTGCTCAACCCGTCCCTCGAAGGGCGCACCTCCAGCGTCGCCTCCCCGCTCTTGCCGGGGGACGTGCACGATCTCTGGGACTGCTACGAGGGGCGCGCGGTCGGCGGGGTCACGGTCACGCTCGAGCCCACGACCTCGCCAGCAGGCGGCCGCCTGCACCCCGCCGGCCGGGTCTACCTCTACGTCCGGTAAGAGGGCATGAAGAAAATCGGCGCCCACGACGATCCATAGGGGGCGGGGCGGCGCTCGCTCCCCCCGTTGTTGACCGACCGGGCGCGAAGAAATCGAACTTCACGACGAGCGGTGGGGGGGGCGGGGTGGAGCGGCGCTCGCTCCCCCCGTTGTTAAATGGAAGGGGGACCGGGTATGCAGAGAGTGAGAGAAGCCACGGACCGCTTCCTCATCGCGACCAATGACGCACTGTACGCGTGGCGGGTCTGGGTCCCCGACTTCTGGAACCAGGGCGTTCACCGGTGGTTCATCCTTCTCCTGATGGCGGCGGCCATCATGATCGCGCTCCTCCTGCGGCGGGACGCGGCGGGCCGGCGCGAGCGCGCCCTGTTCCGCCTCGTGTCGGGTGCCCTGGCCGAGGCCTCCACCCCGACCGCGCTGATCTCGCTCGTCTTCGCCACGGTCTTCCGGGGGGGTCGCGTCGTCTGGGCATGCTTCTATCTCGCCGCCGCCCCCGGCAGCCCGTTGCTCCTTCAGAGCAAGCAGACCAGCCGGGAAGGTCCCGGCGGGGACGGGACTCCGGCAACCGATCGAGAGACGGGGGAGAGCGAGGTGACACGGGTCGAGCGACCCGTCCGCCCGCGGCCGGACTGGATGCCCGAGCGGCGCCTCCAGTCGATCCTGGGCGAGCCGTCGATCACGCAGAAGGGCCTGCTGTCCCTCTTCTCGCTGCCGATCACGATCGACGGGCATCCGCTGGGCCTCGTTCAGATGGCGACCCTCACCCCGAAGGACGCGGGCGCCCTCGCGGGTGCGGCCGACTTCCTCCGTGCGCTCCTCACGCCGATCCTCGCCCGGTACGCCTCCCTGGAGCGCATCCAGCGGCTCGAGGACCGGACGCTCGAGGCGGCGGTCGTCTCACGGTCCTCGCAGGTGCTCCTCAACACGACCCTCGGACTCGACCACCTCGGACAGATCCTGCTCGATCTCCTGATCCGCTCGACCGAGAGCGACGCAGGCCTGATCCTGCTCGACGACGTGGAGTCGGGTCGGCCCCGGCGCCGGACGCTCGCGTCGGCGGGGCTCGATCCGGACCGGCTCGAGGCACTGGCCGCGACCGCGCCGAGGCCCGGCGCGCCGGGGAGCCCGGACGCCGGCATGGCCGGAACGGTCGCGGCGCCACGGGCGGGGTTCCGATCGGTTCTCCCGGTCCCCATCGGCGCCGACGCAAGTCCCCTCGGAGTGATCCTCCTCGCCAAGCGCGACGGTGCGTTCCACGAGGGTCAGCGGCGCATCTGCCAGCTCAACGCGACGCGGCTGACCTTGAGCCTCAAGAACCGGGCGTACCACGAAGCGGTATTCGACGAGTACAAGGACACCCTCGGCGCGATCGTGGCGACGCACGAGGCGAGCCATCGCTACTCGGCGGGCCATTCCGGACGGATCGCCCGCCTGGCGGGCGAGCTCGCCGACCTCCTCGGTGTCGCGCCGGACGAGGCGCAGGGCATCAGGCTGGCCGGTGAGCTGCACGACGTCGGGATGGTCGGTCTCGGGACGGAAATCCTCCTGAAGGCGGGCCGGCTGACCGAGCAGGAGTACGACCTCGTCAGGCATCATCCGGTGATCGGGGCCGCGCTCACGAGCCCCATCCGGCTCCCGGTTCCCATCGCGCCCCTCATCCTCCATCATCACGAGCGATACGACGGGCTCGGCTATCCAGCGGGTCTGCATGGCTCCGAGATCCCGCTCGGCGCCCGCATCCTGGCGCTCGGCGAGGTCTTCGACGCGCTGGTGACGCCGCGGACGTACCGGGAGGCCCTCGCCTTTCCGGACGCCGTGACTCGTCTGGGCGCTCTGTCCGGAAGCCAGCTCGATCCCGCGCTCGTCGAGCTGTTCATCCAGACGGTGACCGCGGAGAAGTGGGTCGCGATCAGCCGAGAGGAAAGCGCTCGACCCGCTCAGTAGCCCGTGGTAGCCTCGATGGTCATGCCGGCCCCTGCAGCGTCCTAGCGAGAGCCTCCCGCAGAGGGAACCTGCACTGGCCTACCATCTCCTCCGGGTCGTCCGGCTGGCGCTGAAGCTCCTGGCGCTCGGTGTGGCGCTGGTGCTCCTGGCCGGGGTCGTCGCGCAGTTCCTTCCCGGGCGGCGTTACTCCTGGGTCCCCGTGGTCTCGGGCTACACGCGGCCGGTCTCGCACGCGATCGCCGAGCAGGTGCCGACGACGTACGGCGGCATCGACGTCTCGCTCCTCATGGCGCTGGCGGGGCTCTGGGCGCTGTACGCCCTCGCCGACCGGGGCCTGCAATACGTCGAGGGCCGCCTCCATGGGGCGCGGGTCCGGGCCCGGCTCGCCGCGGTGCGCGAGGCGACCGTGAAGCGCCCTCAGCCGGCGGCTCCGGTGCGGCCGGCGTCCGCCGCTCCGGTGTATCGCTCGGAGGCCATCGTCGTCATCGATCTCGTCAAGTCGACCGACCTCGTGGCCCGATTCGGAAACGCGTTTCTCTTCGCGCTCAAGCAGCGGCTCGAGGAGCTCGTCTCGCCCATCTCGGCGCGCCAGAACGCGAGCTACTCGCACGGCACCGGCGACGGGTACCTCATCTGCTTTCCCTCCGTCACCCAGGCTGTCGGGGCGCTCCAGGAGATCTTCCGGGCGCTCCCGTCGATGAACAAGGACCTCCCCGAGGGCGCCGAGGCCGCCCTCCGGGGGGCCGTGAACTTCGGCGAGGTCATCATCGGGCGGGACAACGATCGGACCGGGAGCGCGGTTCACAAGACCTTTCGTCTCCAGTCCCTCGGCGCCGCCAACCTGATCGAGGCGGAGGGCGGCGTGCGGCGGGAGGAGTTCCCCGACAAGAACTACATCGTCGTCAGCGAGGAGGCCACGCCGGGAGTGGCGAAGACACCGGGACTGCAGTGCCGGTTCCTCGGGCTCTGCGAGCTGAAAGGATTTCCAGGCCTGCACCGAGTGTACCAGCTCATCTCGGAACCGCGAGGCTGATGCCCTGTCCTCGCGCGTCTCACTGCGTGTACAGGTAGACCCGCCCGGCCGGAGAGAGCCGGCCGCTCGCCTCGGAGCGGGTCGGCTCGAGCGTGACGGAGAGCCCGCCGACCGCCCGTCTCGCATAGAGATCCTCGAGTCCCACGACGCCCGGGGGAACGAGCGGCGAGTCGAGATTCACCAGCTGCGCTCGTGTCGAGGCCGCCAGCACGACGACGCCGTTCTCGTAGTACCGCACGACGGCCCCGTCCCGTTCCTCGTAGCTCGAGCCGAGCGGCTTGCCGAGCTCGGTGAAGTAGACGGGATCCTGGCTCAGGGCGACGGTGTTACCCGCCGCGTAGCCCTCGTGGCCCCAGAGCCTGGCGGCCGCGAAGCCGTAGTAGATCGCCGCGCGGTCGATCTCCTTTCGGTAGACCCGGTGGACGGTCCCGTCGACAACCTCCGTGGCGTCGGTCGCGCGGTAGGCCGGGTTGACGTAATTGAGGTGAAGGATCTTCACTGCCGGGTTGTAGCGATCGACCTGAGCCTGGATCTCGCCGACGATCGACCTGATCTCCTCCCACGGCCTCGATGCGGCCCACGGCCGGTAGAACGTCTCCTGCCGCTCGACGAGCCCCTCCCCCTCCACGAAGATCCTGACGGTCTGCCCGCCCACGTACGAGGTCATCAGGCTCTCGGTCAGGTCGTAGTGGCTGATCGGCAGGGAGTATTGGGGCGTCCGGTACCCTTGATTGGTGAACAC
>CAZWXA010000005.1:0-14023 GCA_964637755.1 uncultured bacterium
GGCACCGACGGCTACCCGGCCCTGAAGGAGGCCTACCGGGTCCTCTTCGACCGGCCGGCGCTGCTCAAGCACGTCATCTTCCTGTCCGACGGCCAGATGACGCGGGGGGATTTCATCGGCCTCCTGACCCGGATGGCGAAGGACAAGATCACGGTGTCGAGCATCGCGATCGGAACGGACTCGGACGTGCAGCTCATGAAGGACATCGCCAAGTGGGGCAAGGGGCGGTTCTACTACACGGAGGACCAGCAGACCCTGCCGCGCATCTTCGCGCTCGAGACCCAGCTCGCGTCCAAGGCCGCGCTCATCGAGCAGCCGTTCAGGCCGACCGTGACCGCCCCCGGCCACGAGGCCCTGCAGGACATCGACTGGAAGGCGGCGCCACCGCTGGGCGGGTACGTGGCGACGACCATGAAGCAGAACGCGGAGTTGCTCATGATCACGCACCAGGAGGATCCGCTCCTCGCCGCCTGGCGGTACGGGCTCGGCCGGAGCGTCGCGTTCACCTCCGACGCCAAGGCGAAGTGGGGCGTGCTCTGGCAGCGCTGGCGGGACTTCAACAAGTTCTGGGCACAGCTTACCCGGTGGACGGTCAGGAGCGGGCCGCACGCGGACACGGCCGCGACCGTGATCCGCCGGGACGGCGTCGGCGAGGTGACGATCGATGCCGTCGACGCGAAGGGGGAGTTCATCAACTTCCTCGACGCCGAGGTGGGAGTGGTGACGCCGGGTCGCGAACGGACCGTCGTCGATCTCGAGCAAGTGGGGCCGGGTCGCTACCGGGGGCGCTTCCCGGCGCCGGAAGAAGGGGTCTATCTGGTCGGGATGTCCGAACGCAGGGGCGGGCGAATGGTCGGCTCCCAGCTCGCGGGCCTGGTGGTCCCCTACTCCCAGGAGCTGCGCGACCTGGGCGTCGACGACGCGGTGCTGCGAGAAGTGTCGGAGTTCACCGGAGGCGATGCCCTGGCCGAGCCGCGGGAGAGCTTCCTCCGGGCGCGGCGACGCTCCAGGGTCGCCGTTGACCTGTGGCCGTGGCTCGTCGGGCTCGTGGCGGTGATGCTGCTGCCCGACATCGCGCTGCGACGGGTCGGGCCGGGCACGATTGCCGGATTCTTGCGGCGCACCGGGCGCCGCGGGGAGGGAGACGCGGGGTCATGAAGCGAACGTGGGTGCTGGCCGTCGTCGCCGTCGTTCTCGGCAGTCAGGGTCCGGCCGTCGAGGCAGCCGTGAAGCGCAGCATGCTCGTGGCGCCGTTCGAGACGAAGGCGCTGTCGCACGACGAGGCCTGGGTCGGCGACGGCATTGCCGAGATCCTCTCGCTCGCCTTCGCGCAGCACCCGGCCTTCGTCCAGATCGACCGAGCGCGCCTGAAGGCGTTCGCCGATCCCGCAGGCTGGAGCGAGGCCGCGGTCCAGCAGGTGGCGCGAGGGCTGCATGCCGACGTCGCCCTCTTCGGCGACGTGAGTCGGAACGCTGGGCATTACGTCATCCGGGCGAGGTACGTCGAGCTCCGAGGCGGGGCGGGAGAGGTCGCTTCTCTCGATGACCTGGTCGTCCCTGACCGCGAGCTGCTCAGGCACCTCGCCACGCTTCCCGTGGCCTGCCTCCGGGCCTTGAAAGTGCCGCTGACCGACGAGGACGTGACGCGACTCGAGAACGCCGCTCGCCCCACCGGGTCGCTCCGGGCCTTCCAGCTCTTCGTGGGGGGCAGGACCGCGGCGCTCAGGGGCACGCCGGACGGATACGAGGCGGCCAGCGACCTGCTGGCCCGCGCGATCGATGTCGATTCCACGTTCGTGGCCGCGCAGTACTCGCTCGGGCTCATCCACCAGGCGATGGGAAACCGCTGGAAGGCCGCGGCCCAGTTCCGCGCATCGACCCAGCTCGATCCCCGGTACCCCGAGCCGTACAAGGCCCTCGGCGATCTGTTCCTCGCGGCGCCGCGCCGGCTCTACGATCAGGCAGTCGAGGCGTACTCGAAGGCGATCGAGCTCAGGCCCTTCTACGCGGAGGCGTACGTGGGGCTGGGCGACGCCAGGGCGGCCAAGGGGGACGTCGACGGGGCCGTCGCGAGCTACCAGAAGGCGTTGCTCCACAACCCGCTGAACCCCCGGATGTACGCGAGCCTGGGGAAGATCTACTTCACGGAGAAGGGGCTCTACTACGAGGCGCTCAACGCCTACACCCGCGCCATCGAGCTGGACCCGGCCTTCGTCGACGCCCGGATCGGCCTGGGCGAGGTCTACGAGGAAAAGGGGCTGTACCGGGACGCCATCAAGCAGTACCAGAAGGCCGTCGATCTGGACGAGAAGCACACCGGAGCACGGTACAATCTCGCGGCGGTCTACGAGAAGGTCGACGCGAAGGAAGCGATCGCGCACTGGGAGCGCTACATCGCGCTGGCCTCGCAGCTCTCGACCGAGAAAGACTGGGTCGACGTGGCCCGCCAGCACCTGCGGAAGCTCAAGGGCCAGATCAAGGAGTAGCCAGGAGCGCCTGGAGCCTCGCGCGGTCGAAGCCCACCACTACCTCGTCGTCGACCAGGATCACCGGGACCGCCATCTGTCCCGTTCGCCGGACCAGCTCCTCGCGGGCCTCGATGCTGGCCGCCACGTCGACGCTCTCGAAAGCCACCCCCCGGGACGAAAGAAACTCTTTCGCCGCGCGGCACGGCCCTCAGGTTGGGCTCGAGTAGACGATCACGCGCTTCGGCATTGTCTCTCTCCTGGCCTGCCGGTGTGCCATTATGATGCACTGGCGTGGGCAGGGATTCTTCAGGTCCAGGGGGCAGGCACGGCGTGGCCGAGCTGAGAAAGGATCCGACGCGAGGACAGTGGGTACTGGTCCGGCCCCGGGGGCCCGTGAGCCACGGCGACGATTGCGCGCTCTGCCCGGGCTCCGAGAGCGCCACCCTGCCCGAGATCGCGGCCTACCGGAAGAACGGGAGCGCGCCCAACACCCCGGGGTGGCGTGTCCGGGTCGTGCCGGAGACCGATCCGTACCTGACCATCGAGTCCGACCTCGTCCGCCAGGGCGTGGGAATGTACGACACGATCACCCCCCGCGGCGCGAGCGAGCTCATCGTGGAGTCGCCCCGGCACGACGACACGCTGGCCACGATGGACGTCGAGCAGATCGAGTCCGTATTGTGGATGTACCGGGACCGGCTCGTGGATCTCAAGCGCGACTCCCAGATCCGGGACATCCTCGTGTCCAGACACCACAAGCGGCCCGGCGTCCCGCCGCACCATCCGTACTCGCGGGTCACCGCCATTCCGATCGTCTTCGACGACACGCGCCACGAGCTGCGCAAGGCGCGCGAGTATTACCAGTACAAGCGGCGCTGCCTGTACTGCGACATGGTGCGCGAGGAGATCGCCGCCGAGGCGCGCCTCGTGCGGGTGACGCGCCACTTCGTCGTCCTGGTCCCGTTCGCGTCCAGGGTGCCGCTCGAGACCTGGATCCTGCCGCGCCAGCACGGGTGTCAGTTCGAGGAGGCGCTCACGACGGAGACGGCTTCGGACCTCTCGCGCCTCCTCTCCGGCCACTTCCGCACCCTGGCCGATGCGCTCGGTGATCCCGCCTGGGAGCTCGTGCTGCACTCGGCGCCGAACCTGGCCATGAAGATCCTCGGGTCCGAGTGGGCGACGGTCCGCGACGACTACCACTGGCACGTCGAGATCGTCGCCCACGGAGAGCGCGCGAACTGTATCGGCGGCATCTTCGTCAACGAATCAGGGCCCGAGGAGATCGCGGCTCGGCTCCGCGAGGTCTGGCGCCTGCCTGCGGGTCAGGGGTAGAGCCCGCGGAGCTTGAAGGCGTCGGATACTCGGCGGATCCCCTCCATCAGCGCCGCCGTGCGCAGGTCGGTGCCTTCCTTGGACGCGATCGTCCAGACCCGGTTGAACGCGCGGGTCATGATCTCCTGGAGTCGCGCGATGATCTCGTTCTCGCGCCAGAAGTAGTACTGCAGGCCCTGCACCCACTCGAAGTACGAGACGACGACGCCGCCCGCGTTCGCCAGGATGTCCGGGATCACCGTCACGCCCCGCTCGCGCAGGATGGCATCCCCCTCGGGAGTGATCGGCCCGTTCGCCCCCTCGGCGATGATCGACGCCTGGACGCGGTCGGCATTGTCCGCGCGGATCTGGGAGCCGATCGCGGCCGGAATGAGCACGTCACACGGCGTTTCGAGGATCTCCGTGCTGCCCACGGCGTCCGCGCCCGGAAAGCCCACGACCGTCCCGGCCTCGGCCACGTGGGTGTCGAGCTGCCGCATGTCGAGCCCGCCGCCGTTGTAGACGCCGCCTCTCACGTCGCAGACGCCGACGACCAGGCAGCCCTCCCGCCCGAGGAAGCGCGCGGCCACGCTCCCGACGTTGCCGAACCCCTGGACGACGATCCGCCGCCCCCGCAATTCCTGCCCCAGGCGCCTGGCTGCCTGGTAGAGGGCGTACACGATGCCCCGCCCGGTTGCTTCGCGGCGGCCCGCGGACCCCCCGAGGAGGAGCGGCTTGCCAGTCACCACGCCGGGCACCGTCTTGCCCTGGGTCATGGAGTACGTGTCCATCATCCACGCCATCGTCTGCTCGTCGGTGCCGAGGTCCGGGGCTGGGATGTCGAGGTCTGGACCGATCACGAGCATGATCTCGGCCGTGTAGCGGCGGGTCATGTGCTCCAGCTCTCGTGCCGACATCGTCGACGGGTCGCAGCGCACGCCTCCCTTGGCTCCTCCGTAGGGGAGTCCCATGATGGCGCACTTCCAGCTCATCAGCATCGCGAGAGCCGTGACCTCGCCGAGGTTGACGTCCTTGTGGTAGCGGAGCCCGCCCTTGGTGGGTCCGAGCGCGGTGTTGTGATGGACCCGGTAGCCGAGAAAGACCTCGGTTCGACCGTCGTCCATCCGGGTCGGGATCGAGACCACGAGGGCACGCCTGGGATACCGCAAACGCTCGTGGATGTCCGCGTCGAGGCCGAGGCGGGAGGCCACCGAGTCGAGCTGGCTGGTGACGGTCCTCAGGAGGTCTGAATCGAACTCGGGTCTGTCGGTCATCTCGGTGCTTTCCTCTTGACTGGACGGTGCCCGCGTGTGATACTCCGACCGAAACAGTCGCCGATCACTTTGATCGCACTTAGAGAGGCTAGGGACAATGCTTCGGTTCACCAAGCGCGCAGATTATGGGTTGATGGCGATGCATTATATCGCCCTCAGCCAGGAACTGGGCGCGGTGAGTGCGAAACGGATCGCGGAGGAGTTCCAGATCCCCCCCGAGCTGCTCGCCAAGATCCTCCAGCGTCTGGCCAAGAAGGGGCTGATCGTCGGCCAGAACGGTCCCAAGGGCGGCTACGTCCTGGCCGACTCGGCTTCGGCGATCACGGTGGGCCTGGTGGTCCGGGCGCTCGAGGGGCCCATCAACATCGTGAGCTGCCTCGAGACCCACCGCTGCCCGCAGCTCTCGCGCTGCAGTCTCAGGCGACCCGTGCTGAAGATCCAGGCCGGCATCACGCACATGCTCGACACGATGACGCTGGCCGAACTCCTGGGCGACGACGTGCCCGTGACCGAAGTCGCGACGCTTCATCATTGAGGGGAGCCCTCCGATGGCGCTGAAGCTTCCGATCTTCATGGATGCGCAGTCCACCACCCCCGTCGACCGCCGGGTGCTGGACGCGATGCTGCCGTACTTCACGGAACGGTTTGGTCATCCCGCGAGCCGGAACCACTCGTTCGGATGGGAGGCCGAGAGCGCGGTCGACCGGGCCCGTGGGCAGATTGCGACCCTCATCGGCGCCCGGGACCCGAAGGAGGTCGTCTTCACGTCTGGCGGCACGGAGTCCATCAACCTGGCCCTGAAGGGTGTGGCCGAGATGTACCGGGAGAAGGGGACCCACATCGTCACGACGGCGATCGAGCAGCGCGCCGGAGTGGACGTGTGCTCGCGCCTGGAGCGCCAGGGATTCGAGGTCACCCGCGTACCGGTGCAGTCGGACGGCCTCGTGGACGTCGACGAGGTCCGCAAGGCGGTGACTGAGAAGACCATCCTCATCTCGGTCATGTTCGCGAACAACGAGATCGGGACAATCCAGGACGTCGCCGCGATCGGCAGGCTGGCGAAGGAGCGGGGAGTCTTGTTCCACACCGACGCCACCCAGGCGGTCGGCAAGATCCCCCTCGACGTCGAGTCGATGGGAATCGACCTGCTCTCCTGCACGGCCCATCTGATCTACGGGCCCAAGGGCGTCGGGGCCCTCTACGTACGCCGGAAGGGGCCTCGTGTCCGCCTGGTGCCCATGATCGACGGCGGCGGCCACGAGCGCGGTATGCGCTCGGGCACGCTTCCCGTGCCGCTCGTCGTCGGCTTCGGCCGGGCAGCCGAGATCTGCCGTGAGGTGATGCCGGAGGAAAGCGCCCGGCTGGCGAGGATGCGGGACCGCCTTCAGGACACGATCCTGTCGTCCGTCGAGGAGGCGTACCTGAACGGCCATCCGGAACGGCGGCTTCCGCACAACCTGAATATCTCCTTCGCCTACGTGGAGGGCGAGTCGGTGCTGATGGGCCTGAACAAGGAGAGCGCCTTGTCCTCGGGCTCGGCCTGCACGTCGGCGACGCTCGAGCCGTCATACGTGATCGCGGCCCTCGGTGCCAGCACCGAGCTGGCGCACTCGTCGATCCGGTTCAGCTTGCACCGGTTCACGACCGACGAGGAGGTCGACTATGTGGGCCGGCGCACGGTCGAGGTCGTGCAGCGCCTGAGAGAGATGTCGCCGCTCTACGAGCTGGCAAAGGAAGGCGTCGATATCAAGTCCATCCACTGGAAGGTCGAGTAGGAGGGCGACGAAATGGCCTACAGCGACAAGGTGATCGACCACTACAACAACCCCCGGAACGTCGGAGCCTTCACGAAGGACACGCCGGGCGTGGGGACGGGGCTCGTCGGCGCGCCGGAGTGCGGCGACGTGATGAAGCTCCAGATCAAGGTCAACCTCGACACCGGGGTGATCGAGGACGCGAAGTTCAAGACCTTCGGCTGCGGCAGCGCGATCGCGTCGTCGAGCCTGGCGACCGAGTGGCTCAAGGGGAAGACCCTGGACGATGCCGCGAAGATCAAGAACACCGACATCGTGAGCGAGCTCCGGCTGCCGCCGGTGAAGATCCACTGCTCGGTGCTGGCGGAAGACGCGATCAAGGCCGCCCTCGCCGACTACCAGGAGAAGCATGCGGCGAAGGAAGTCGGGGCCGCATCGTAACGTTTGGGGAGGGGAGCGAATGGCGCTGGCACTCAGCGAGGCTGCCGCGAAGCAGATCAAGGAACTCAAGGCGGCTCAGAGCCTGGACGACACGGTATTCCTCCGGATGGGCGTGAAGGGCGGCGGCTGCTCGGGGATGTCCTACATGCTCGAGTTCGACTCGGAGCTGCAGCCGCACGACCGGCAGTTCGAGATCGACGGCATCAAGATGGTCTGCGACGCCAAGAGCTATCTCTACCTGACCGGGACCACGCTCGACTACGTCAGGCAGGGCCTGACGGGAGGCTTCACGTTCGTCAACCCGCAGGCGAAATCGACCTGCGGGTGCGGCACTTCATTCTCGGCGTAAGAGGGTGCCGAAGGACGTGCAGGCCGCCGAGGAGGGCTCAGCTGCGGTGGCCTGCGTCGGTATCGAGAGCGGGGCCCGCTTGCCGAGCCCGTCTTTCTTCGAGTGACGCGGATGAACTTCTTCGAGGTGTTCGGGTTGCCCCGCCGGCTCGACATCGATCGGACCGACCTGGAGCGGCGGTTCTACGAGCTGTCGCGACAGTACCACCCCGATTTTCACCAGGGCGAGCCGCCGGAGGAGCAGGCGCGGGCGCTCGAGAGTTCGGCGCTCGTGAACGCCGCCTACCGGGCGCTGCGCGACCCGATCTCTCGGGTCGAGTACCTGATCCGCCTGGGCGAAGGTCGCGACACGAGAGAGGCGGCGGTGGTGTCGCCGAAGGCTCCCCCGGCACTGCTCGAGGAGATGTTCGAGATCCAGGAGGCGCTCGCGGAGGCTCGAGCTCGCGGGGTCGACGAGGGCGTGAAGGCCGCCCTCTGGGCGCAGCGCGAGCGGCTGATCGACCGTCACCGGGCCGAGGAGGACCGCATCAGCGGCGACCTGAGTCGGGCGTGGGACGATACACCGGAGGCGGAGCGCGGCGCGGTGCTCGCGGCATTCAGGGAGGCACTCGCGACCCGGGCGTACCTCCGCACGGTGATCGACGACCTCGCCGTCGCGCTGGGAGAGGATGAGGGGGCGCTTGTCTCGAATCGTCGGCATTGACCTCGGTACCACCAACAGCCTGATCGCGTATTTCGATGAGGGGACGGGGCTGCCCCGCGTCATCCCGGACCGCAACGGGCGCGTGCTCCTGCCGTCGGTGGTGTCGTTCACGCCGCAGGGGACTCTCGTCGGCGAGGCCGCCAAGCGGCAACTCGTCCGCACGCCCGGGTCGACGGTCTACTCCGTCAAGCGGTTCATGGGGCGCGGTCACGAGGACGTGAAGGAGGAGCTCCGGTACTTCCCGTTCTCGGTGAAGCCGGGCGACGGCATCGTGAGGATAGAGGTCGGCGGCCACGACGTGACGCCCCCCGAGGTCTCGGCGATCGTGCTGCGGGCCCTCAAGGACCGGGCCGAGGCCCACCTGGGCGAGCCCGTCGAGAAGGCCGTGATCACGGTTCCCGCCTACTTCAACGACAGCCAGCGCCAGGCGACGAAGGACGCGGGCCGGATCGCCGGCCTCGACGTCGTGCGCATCGTCAACGAGCCGACGGCCGCAGCGCTGGCGTACGGGCTCCACCGGCGGAAGGAAGGCGTCAGTGCCGTCTACGACCTGGGCGGCGGGACCTTCGACATCTCGATTCTCCGCGTGAAGGACGGCATCTTCGAGGTGCTGGCGACGAACGGGAACACCCATCTCGGCGGGGACGACTTCGACCGGGCGCTCGTCGAGTTCCTCCTCGACGACATCCGGGCCCGTCACGGCGCCGACCTCTCGGCCGACCTGGAAGCGATGCAGGAGCTGCGGCTGGCCGCCGAGGCCGCGAAGATCCGCCTGTCGGGCGGAGAGCGGACCGCCCTCACGATCCCGTTCGCCGACTTCACCTACCACCGGGAAGTCACGCGGCAGGACCTCGAGGGGCTGATCGGAGACCTCGTGGAGCTGACGCTCACGCCCTGCCGGATGGCGCTCGCGGACGCGAAGCTGGCGCCCGCGGCGATCGACGAGGTGGTCCTCGTCGGCGGCTCGACCAGGGTCCCGCTCGTGCGGCGGCGCGTCGCCGAGCTGTTCGGGAAGGTCCCGCACAGCCAGCTGAACCCCGACGAGGTGGTCGCGCTCGGGGCGGCGGTGCAGGCCCACATCCTGGCCGGCGGCATCACGCACATGCTCCTCCTCGACGTCACTCCGCTGTCCCTCGGGATCGAGACGCTTGGCGGCATCGTCAGCGTGCTGATCCCGCGGAACACGACGATCCCGACCAGCGCCCGGGAGCTGTTCACGACGTCCGTGGACGGCCAGGTCGTCGTCGACCTGCACGTTCTTCAGGGAGAGCGCGAACTGGCCCGGGACTGCCGGTCGCTCGCACGCTTCGAGCTGCGCGGCGTCGACCCGATGCCGGCGGGGATGCCGAAGATCGAGGTCACGTTCCTGATCGACGCCAACGGCATCCTCCAGGCGCACGCGAAGGAGCTGCGCACGGGGAGGGCAGCGTCGATCGAGGTCAAGCCGACCTACGGTCTGGCCGACGCGGACGTCGAGCGTATGATCGAGGACTCCTTCGCGCACGCCGAGGCCGACGTCCACGCCCGGATGCTGATCGAGGCCCGGAACGAGGCGGAGACGGTCATCACCCACGTCGAGCGCGCGCTCCGGCAGGGGGCACACCTCGTCGGCGGCGACGAGGTGGACGGCATCCGGGCGGCCCTCGAGACGCTGCGGCAGGCGGCCCAGAGCGAGGACGCCGACCTGGTCCGCGAGCGCACGATCGAGTTGAACCGCGCCACCGAGCACCTGGCCGGGATCCTGATGGACGCGGCGCTCAAGGCCGCTTTCGCCTCCAGGCCCCTCGCCCAGGTGATGGACTCGCAGTGATGGCGACGCACAGCGTGACGTTCCTGCCCATGAACGTGACGGTGACCGTCGACGACGAGAAGTATCCGCTGGCCGATCACGGCCGGCCCGGCTCGCTGCTGGACATCGCGCTCGCGAACGACATCCCCCTCGATCACAACTGCGGCGGGAGCTGCGCGTGCACCACGTGCCACGTGATCGTCAAGCAGGGAGAGCAGAACCTGTCCGCGATGCAGGCGGACGAGGAGGACCGTCTCGACATGGCCGCCGGGCTGACGATCCACTCGCGGCTCGGCTGCCAGGCCGTCGTCCACGGCGATGTGGTCGTCCACATCCCCTCATGAGGGTGTGAGGATGTACTGGCGGGACGCCGAAGAGATCGCGATCGCGCTCAGTGAGAAATATCCCGAGACCGATCCGCTGACCGTCCGCTTCACGGCTCTGCACCGGTGGGTGACCGAGCTGTCCGGATTCGACGACGACCCGAAGGCCTCCAACGAGAAGATCCTCGAGGCGATCCAGATGGCGTGGCACGAGGAGTACACGAACCGGTAGCCGCGGCTCCCGGGCTCCTACCAGGTGATGACTTGATCGCTCTCGAAGATCAGATCGAGGAGGTCGGCGTACGTGAGGTCCTGGTCGATGCGCCGGACGTCGATGCCGGGAGGAAGGTCCGGCGCGGATGCCTGGTGCAGGAGGACAGCCGTGACGGCCGATGCGGGGTCGCGCCGCTGCCGGTCGATGACGGCCGACGCCAGCGGCCGGCCCGCGCCGGTCAGGAGGTGAAGGGTCCTCCGCATCAGAACACGAGGATGCGGCGTCCCCGGCCCACGAGCGACGCGATCTCGTCGATCGACATCGGCACGACGGGATGTCCGTCGGGGTTCCAGTCGGGGTCGTCCGGGATCCCCTCCCGCTCCACGTGGAACGGGACGCCGAGCTTGCTCAGGCTGGCTCGGAATTTCGCGATATCGTCGCCGTCCACCAGGTCGTCGGTGTCCGCGTCGAGCAGGTGGACCGCGGCTCCCGTCAGCACCAACGCGACCGCGTTCTCGCCGGCCACGACGCCCAGTCCGATGCGCATGGCCTCGTTCGCCCGGTGTGTGGAGCGCGGGTCTGCGGAAATGATCACGACCACGACGTCGTCGGCCACGGGCGGGCCCTCACCTAGCGGAGTCCCCGCCGTCGCCAGTGGCGACGGGCAGGGCCCGCCGGAGGCATCGATGGGCCCATCTGCCACGGGCGGCGAGAATTCGTTCCTCGCGTCTTCGGGCCTCCCTCCGGGCCGCGCGCAGCCCACCCCGACGTCAGTCGAGGGCGAGGAAACGATCGGTGCCATTCAGGACGTCCGTCAGGACGACGAGGCCGCAGTAGGTGACGCCGTCGAGGTCCTGGAGCGGGATGCGGCGCTTCTGGCAGCCGTAGGCGCAGACGAAGAGCTTGGCCCCGCGGGCGGGCAATTCCCGCACACGGGGATCGTCGAGGGCGCGGACACCCTCGTCGATCAGGTAGAGGTACAGATCCACGCCGCGCTCGAGGGCCTCGCGGGAGAGCGCGACGGCCGTGTCGAGATTGGGATGGTCGGGCGGCGTGGAGAGCATCACCCCGAGCTTTTTCTTCGTGAGATCCATCGCGGAGCGAGCGTAGCATCCTGAAATGAAGGGGGCAAGCGAATGAGGCGGGTCTACCTGGATCACAACGCGACGACCCCGGTCCATCCGGAGGTCGTCGCCGAGATGCTGCCGTTCTTCGGCGAGTACTTCGGCAATCCCTCGAGCATCCACGGCTTCGGCCGCGAGGCGCGCGACGGTCTGGACACGGCGCGCGCCCGCATCGCGGACTTCCTGCGGGCCGGGAAGGACGAGATCGTCTTCACGTCCGGCGGGACCGAGTCGGACAACCTCGCCGTGAAGGGTGTCGCCGGCGCGCGCGGCCAGGGGCACATCATCACGTCGCAGATCGAGCATCACGCGGTTCTCCGCGCCTGCCAGGCGCTCGAGCGCCAGGGCTTCGCGGTCACCTACCTGCCGGTCGACGAGCATGGCCTGGTGGATCCGGACGACGTGCGGCAGGCGCTCCGGCCCGACACGATCCTGATCACGATCATGCACGCCAACAGCGAGGTCGGGACGATCGAGCCGGTGGAGGCGATCGGCGAGATTGCCCGGGGTCACGGCATCCCGTTCCACGTGGACGCCGTCCAGACTTTCGGGAAGATCCCCATCGACCTGGACGCGTCCCGCATCGATCTGCTGTCGTTCTCGAGTCACAAGATCTACGGCCCGAAGGGCGTGGCGGGCCTGTACATCCGGAAGGGCACGAAGATGGCCGCGGTCCAGCACGGGGGCGAGCACGAGCGGCGCCGGCGCGCCGGGACCGAGAACGTGGCCGGCATCGTCGGCTTCGGCAAGGCCGTGGAAATCCGAGGCCGCGAGATGGCCGCGGAGGCCGGTCGGGTGGCCGCGCTGCGGGATCGGCTGGCCGAGGGAATCCGCGCCCGGGTCGACGAGACCAGGATCAACGGCCACCCGAGGCGATGGCTTCCCGGAACCGCGAGCCTCTGTTTCCGGCACGCGGAGTCGGAGTCGATCGTGCTCGGTCTGGACCTGAAGGGCATCGCCGTGTCCGCGGGCTCCGCCTGCACGTCTGGCAACGTCGAGCCCTCATACGTCCTCGTCGCGATGGGCGTGCCGCTGGAGTGGGCCATGGGTGCCGTGCGGTGCTCGCTCGGCCGCGGCACGACCGCCGAGGACATCGACTACGTCATCGAGGCCGTCGAACCCATCGTGCGCAGGCTGAGAGCGGTCTCTCCGGTGGGCGCGGCATGACCCCGGGCGCCGGGTGCATGGGAGCCGGCGCGCTCCTGACGTGAGGTACAGTAGGTGGAAGAGGCCCTCGCCGGCCTGCCGGAGGAGCGCAAGCACGCGGCCGACGGGGTGGCCGACGCGATCCGCCCGGCCGCCCGGGACCACGTGACCCGCCATGTTTGATGCGCTGAGGCGTGACGTCCGCACGGTGCTCGAGCGGGATCCAGCCGCCCGCTCGGCCATCGAGGTGCTGCTCTGCTGCCCCGGGGTCCACGCGCTCGCCCTTCATCGCGTCGCGCACGCGCTGTGGAGGTGGGGCTGGACGACCACCGGCCGGCTCGTGTCTCACGTGTCGCGCTTCCTGACGGGAATCGAGATCCACCCGGCCGCGCGTCTCGGCCCCGGGCTCTTCATCGACCACGGCATGGGGGTCGTGATCGGGGAGACGGCGGAAGTCGGGGAGAACGTCACCCTCCTCCAGGGGGTCACTCTCGGCGGCACCAGCGTGAAGCGGGAGAAGCGCCACCCGACGCTCGGCGACAACGTCGTGGTCGGCGCGGGAGCAAAGATCATCGGCGCGTTCAGGATCGGCGACGGGAGCCGGATCGGTGCTGGATCGGTGGTGGTCCGCGAGGTCCCGCCGAACTCCGTTGTCGTAGGCGTTCCGGGGCGCATCACATATCGCGACGGTCAGCGCGTCGGCGGGATCGATCTGAACCAGGCCGACCTGCCGGACCCGCTGGCCAAGGCGATCGAGCAGGTGATGGACCGGATCCAGGGGCTCGAAGCGGAGGTCGAAACCCTCCGGAAGGCCGTCGCGGTGACGGAGGTGGACAACCGCGGGTGAGCGAACGGGGCCTTCCTCAGGCTGAGGCGACGGAGGAGATTTCAAGAGTGCAGCCAAAAGACATCATGACGACCAAGGAAGCGTCGGCGTACCTGGCCATGGACGAGGCGACGGTGACGCGGATGGCGATCGAGCGCCGGATTCCCTCGATGGAGATCGAGGGAGCCTGGGTGTTCTCGAAGAAGTCGATCGACAAGTGGCGGCGCATCCAGGAGAAGCAGAGGCCCTGACCGGCCCCGCGGCGCCCCCGGGGAGCCGTGGCGTGGCTGCCCGGCCGGGCG